>JAAFJT010000073.1 GCA_013298955.1 Chitinophagales bacterium | reverse complement strand
GGTTGTAACCTCGCCGACCTTGATTCGCCGACCTTGATTCGCCGACCTTGATTCGCCGACCTTGATTCGATGCGAATACATTTTGCTTGGTTTTGATTTTTTTGATTACAAAAATGCTAAAAATCTTTAAATTCGCTCCTTTTTAAAGTAAAAACCTTTTATAATGGTTAAAAAAGCTTATGTATTTCCCGGACAAGCCGCACAATTTGTCGGCATGGGCAAAGATTTATACGAAAATTCGTCCTTAGCGCAAGAATTGTTTGAACGAGCGAATGCCATACTCGGCTATCGCATTTCAGACATCATGTTTCAAGGCACAGACGCAGACCTCAAACAAACGAAAGTCACGCAACCGTCTGTTTTTTTGCATTCGGTCATCAAAGCGCGGTTGGCGGGCGATCATTTTCGACCTGCGGCGGTTGCAGGACACTCGTTAGGCGAGTTTTCGGCATTGACGGCGGCGGGCAGTTTGGATTTTGAGGCAGGTTTGCGCTTGGTGCAGCAGCGCGCACTTGCAATGCAGGCGGCGTGTGAGGCTGTTGAGAGTACAATGGCAGCCGTACTTGGGTTGAGTGATGAGGCAATTGAAAGAATTTGTTTGGAAATAAGCCATGAAACAGGCGGCATTGTCGTTCCTGCCAATTATAATTGTCCCGGACAATTGGTGATTTCGGGCGATGTGCCGACGATTGCGAAAGCGATTGAACGGTTGAAAGCGGCAGGTGCGAAACGCGCTATTGTGTTGCAGGTGGGTGGAGCGTTTCATTCGCCTTGTATGAAACCTGCGGAAGAAGCCTTGCGGGATTCCATTCAACACACGTTGTTTAAAAAACCAATTTGCCCCATTTATCAAAATGTGGATGCAAAACCACACACAGACCCTAAAATTATCAAAGAAAACTTGATTCGCCAATTGACTGCCCCAGTTCGTTGGACGCAAATCATGCGGAATATGTTGGCAGACCATATCAATCACATTACAGAATGTGGTGGTTCTGGAACGGTTTTGCGCGGGTTTTTCCGCCAAGTGGATAAACAATTGGCAAATGATAGTTTATAGAAAATTTAAATTTAAACATTATTTTTATATTTGTAACTACTTAGCTGAATTAGGAATGAGGGAATTTAAATAGCGTATCGCTAAGTAGTTACTCATATTTTATAATTCAAAAAAGCGATTGGACAGTTGAAAATGTTCAATCGCTTTTTGAATTATAAACTGTGGAAATAAATAGATGATTGCATCTTCTATTGGAGTCGAGCAACAGTTTCTATAAGCATTATTTAAATAAAATATTTTATATGAAAAATTTAATTGCAATGAATCGTTCTACCGTTATTGTTCTAAGTTGTGTTTTGGCGATAATCGCCAGTTTTTTGACTTTGAAAGCAGCGTACTTTCTGGGTGCGGCATATCCATTGCCTGCTGCGGGCGTTCGATTATACGTGCATAATCAAGCGGATTTAAACATCGATTCGATTTTTATCAAAACGCAATATCTTGATTATCAATCTTCTATGAAAATTGCACCCCAACAAACGACCTTTATTTTCGTTCCACAACAGGGTGAAGGCAGTTTTTTATTATCCGTTAAAACGAGTAAAGGGGAACTTTTAACCAGTCATTACACTTATGTAGAAGCAGGTTATGTTGTACATGATACCATTTTTAATAATACAATTTCCAATCGAAGAAAATGATAAAACCTTTTATAATGGGTTTATTCGCCTTTTTGCCATATTTAATTTTGGCACAAACCCTCATTACAGGCGTGATTGAAGGCAATCAAACTTGGACAGCCGCAGGCAGCCCCTATCAAGTGACCGATGGAATCTTGAAATACGGTTCAAAACTGACCTTAGAAGCGGGTACAAAAGTGGCGTTTAAAAATGAATTTGCTTGTGCGGGAGCCATCCTTTCAAAAGGCACTGAACAACAAAATGTGATTATGACAGGCAAATTAAGCCTGAAATCCAAAAAAAATGTTGAATTTAATTACACCGAATTACAGAATTTTTACCTTGAAACGGATGCCGACATTGAAATGAACCATGTTTCTGCCGAAGAATCGGTCATCATTGGCTACAATTTGTTGGTTAAAGACAGCGAATTTCAGGGCGGGAAATTAGAATCAAGGGCATGGATCAATCAATTTTCAATGGAAAATTGCAACTTGGATGGGTGCGAAATTGCGGTTTCTGGGAAAATTATTTGGAAAAATAATATATTTGACCGTTGCAATATGCAGACGGGCAGTGAATCGTACCGAATTACAGGTAATACATTTAAAAATGCGATAGTTGGACTCCATATTGGGGGCAATTCAAGAGGTTCTAATACATTGATTTCCAATACTTTCGAGGATAATAAAACGCATATTGAAATGTATGTCGTGGAAGGATATGAACAAAATATACGGGTTGAAAACAATATTTTTGGCAAAGCAACCTCAGCGATTCAAATTAAAGGTTTCCGCAAGACGAGCAGAGATGGCAGGCATTTAGGCGATAAAGTCTCGGTTCCATTTAGAAATAATTATTGGGATAATCGCTCTGCAACGCAATTGCAAACAGACATTATTGATGCAGAAGATGATATAAAATTAGTGGCAACGATTGTTACCGAGCCTCAATTGAAAGAAAAACCAGTTATGAAAGTCATTGATAATCAAAAAGATAGGATTGCATTACCTAATGTACCGCCCATTTTGAAACAATTACAAGACCCTGTTATATCGCCTACGATAGAGTGGATTCTTAAAGTAGGAGGGATAGTGCTGCTTGGGTTTTTCATCCAATATTTGACTCAAAAAATATAGAGGACTTTACGTAAGTGTTCGTAAAGTCCCTATTCTAATCGAATTTTATATTGCGTTTCTAAATCGCGTTTCATCTGCTTTGTTTTTGTTACAAATAATTGATAATCAACACTTTCTGTATTGAATGGTCGATGTTCAACGCGTTGCCGATATTTTTCAACAAACCTCAAAATCAATTGCGTTTTATCGTTCATAAATGTTTTGATAAAAAAATTAAATATGTAATCAATTGATTGTGAATTAGGATGAATCATATCTGCTTCATAAAAACGATAATCCCGCAAATCGTCCAACAGTAGTTCATACGCAGGAAAATAATGGACAAAATCGTACAATTCAGTCAATCTTTCGATGGCTAAAATTAAAATGGCTTTACTTCGTTGATTCTCTATGAAACCATCGCGCAAGTGTCGAATGGGGCTTACCGTCATAATAATTTGAAAATCAGCAACTTGTACTTGTTGTTTTTCAAAAATAGGTGCAAAGGCATCTATAATTGCTTGAATGCTCAATCGTTTTTTTTCAAAAACAACCGCAGGCATTTTATGACAATTCGCCACAATTTGTTGGCTCGATTTTTCCATAAAAACAGCAGATGTACCCAATGTCAACAACCACCGATTGGATTTTTGCATCCAAGCATGCCCTGAATCAATGCTTTGCTGCATTTCAATTAAGGCAGTTTGCAAATTCGTTTTGGAAAATTGACTGTGGAAGGTATAATTTTGCCACAAATTGTTTTTCAAAAACAAATCTTTTTCACTCAAAATGCGTTTTTCCCCCAACATTTCTAACCCATTTGCCATCGAAATGGGGTTAAATAGGATGCCAAATGGATTCATATGAATCGAAAAAGCCAAGCGTTCTAAGCGGCGTGCGATGTTTTCCGCAAAACACGAACCGATGGAAAGTAGCGGCGTTTGATGCGTAATGCCAAAGGGCGCGGCAGTGATAGGGTATTCAGTCCGAAAAGTCATTGTTAAAAAAATGGAAATGAAGTGCGAAATTGCAAATTTTATCCTTACTTTTGTGCAAATTTTTGTATAAATTGAATCTAAAAAGTTTTATATTTTGGGATTCAAAAAAATATATCTGTTATGAACCTTTTAGATATGCTTTTCGGCACAAGCTCGAAAGCACCCAAACAACCAAATGTGCGTTTTGGACGCTATACCGATTCTTATAAGGCTCCTTTGCAATATGAAGCATGGGAAGCCTCCTTAGATTTTTTTGAGAAAAAGGAATATCTGGATTCATATCGAACTTTCTTTGAATACCTTCGAGATGAAAAAGAAGATAATGTGCGCTGGACGGTTGAAGATGGGGTGATTGAGTTTGAACTTTTACAAGGTTCTAAACGCGTTTCGGGACGTTGCAATGCACAAAATTTTACAGCCGAAGCTCAAATTGCGCACGCAGAAAAACTAAATGTTGGTTTTATGCGCCGTTTGATTGAGTCTAATTATGGTATGGATTTTTGTCGTTATGCGTTATCGCCTGATAATAATATCATTGTGAAATTTGATACTTCTACCTTAGATGGTTCTCCATACAAATTGTATCACGCGTTGAAGGAAGTGGCTATCAATGCGGACAAACAAGATGATTTGTTATTGGACGAGTTTCCAATGCTGAAAGCCTTAGATAGGGGTTCGCGTACTGAAATTTCGGAGGCGCATAAAGAAATTAAGTATCAATTTATGATGCAAAAAATCCAATTTGTTTTAAATGAATTGGAATCGAATCGCCCTGATGCCTCTCGGCATGCGGGCATGGCGGCGTATATGTTGTTGGATTTGGTCTATCGGATTGATTATTTAACGCGCCCCGAAGGGTTTGTGTTGGAAACGTTGGAAACGATTAATGACCTTTTTTTTGAAAATTCAAGCAAAACGCCTTTTCAAAAAATATTGGAAATGCGCAAAACATTCCAAAAAATCCTTGACCGACCGAAAGAATTGATTTTCAAAGAGTTGTATGAAACGAAATCAACTTTTGGTGTTATCAAACCCGCCCCACATGAACATTTGATTGCCTTAATTGATGGTGAAATGAAGAGTTTGGAAGAAGATGTGGTACCGAAATACACTTATTTGGGCATTGCGGTTCCAAGTTATATCATTGGTAGTTGTTTATTTTTGCATGCGTTGCCGCGCCCGATTCGGGAATTATTGGAGTTATTTTATCGGGTGTCGGAATCGGAATATTTTAGCGCACTTGGTTTTATGCCTTCTTATTACAATGTTAAAATGAATACTTTTGATAAAAAAGCATTGACTGCGACGATTAAAAAAATAAAAGAGAACAATAAAGCGAAATATCCAAATTTAAATCCAGATGTGCGGTTATTGCAATTTGGTTCTTTGGCGGAGTTTGCGGCTTCTTATTTAGTTTTGCTTAAAAATATAGACGTTTCTAACTAACTCACGTTACGCAATCATCTTTGGGAAGACAAATTTAATTTTGTTTTTCGAGAGAATAGTTTTCGGAAACCTTGAAGGTTTCCGAAAACTACGCTTTTTATTCCTAATTCAAAATCGCCGCATTTGCAACCTCAAACTATCATAAATGCGCATTTGCCCTGCCTGTTGCAATGTATCTCGATATAAAATGATGTTTTTTTCATAAAAAGCTGCCAATTTAGGTGCGTTTGCAGGATCCACTCTTGGATTTAAATATTTCAAATATGTTTCCACAAAAGGTTCATAACCATTCCGATTCACTTGGTAAAAACGATTTAACAATGCGTCATAATCATTATCCAATTTGTGATATTCGGATGCAATCCCTGCTAACATCTTTAATGCAGAATTATACTTGGGCAAAATCGATAATGACCGATTAAAATAAGGCATCATACTGTCCAACAAGGCTTTTTTCTGAACGGAAGGCATGATTGCGTGATTCGGTAAAAAGCGTTTTTCCCATAAATCGACCGCATAAAAAAGGTTGGAACGGGCGCTATTGGGCGAATTTTTCAACGCAGATAGGTTCAAAGTGCGATTATCCTTCCAATCGGGTACGCGTGTACCTGTTTTCCAAGCAAATCCTGCGATGAAAATTCCTGCAATCATATAACCAATGATGGGTTTGAAACGCCCTTCTTTTTGAATCAAATATTGGTTTAACGCATACGATAATGCCAAACAAAATGCCCAAGATGCTTGATAGGCAAACCTTTCATTCATAAAAGTACCTACTGAAACAAATAAATTACTTACAATACTCATTGTTGCCAAATAAAATAGGGCGCAATAGGCGTAAATATTTTTATTTCGCCAACCATACAGCACAAAAACACCTAAACCCAAATGTATCAAAAAGGCGAGAATCGACCCAAAATGCGACCAATCCACTATCGGAATTTGATATGGATAATAATCATGTGTCAACGGATGCGGTAAAATATGCAATTTTAAATACATCCCAAGTGTATAAAAAATCGTAGCTGTTTTTTGAAAAAAGCTCATTCCATAAAATGGATTATTCATTAAATCCGTAATAACTTTACCATCAGGGTTTAATACATAACCAATAATTTGTATCCGAATTAATAAATAAACCATCGTAGCTCCTATGAGTGGAATCATCAATTTCCAAATGTGTTTCAGAGGCGTTTCTGTAAAAAAATAAAGGGTCATTGGAAGGATGACCAAAAACGGTAACGCGCTTTCTTTCGATAATAAAGCCAATAGAAATAAGCAAAAAAGAATATATAAGTGGAATGGTTTTTGAAATTTGCCCCATGCAAAAGTGTATTGTAGCGAAAAAAGGAGGGCTAAAAAAGTGCAAATTTCATCTCGACCTTTTATATTTGCAACCGCTTCCACATGGAGTGGGTGCATTGCAAAAAATAGGGTAGCCAACAAAGCTATTGTATGGACTTGCTTCGGCGGCAAAACAGTCTGAAAAAGCTGTTTCGTCACTCGAAACAACAAAATACAGGAAAATAAATAAAGTAAAATATTAATAAAATGACTTAAACCGGGATTATTTTTGCCAAATAACCCAATTTCCAACGCAAATGTGGCAATGCTCAAAGGACGATAACGGTCTCCTTCGATAAGATTTTTTTGTTCTCCGAAGTAGCCCCTAAAACTTTCGTGCGCAAAAATATCCGCAATACCCGAAAAACCTTGTTGCGTAAATTGATTGTTGGTAATCACAATCTTGTCATCTAACACGTAATCGCCCCCTAAACTGGGCGCGTAGAGCAGCAAAATCAAGCATGCAATACATCCATAAACCCATTTTGGAGTGGGCGAAACCATTGGAAATGCAGCATTAGGCGCGTCAGAATCCATCGGAATAGCCACTATCGGTGCGATGACGGTAGCAATAGGCGGCTTTTTGAGTTTGTTTTTCTTACTCATGAGGTAGCGATTTTTTTAATGTATTCAAAACCTGTGTTTTACTCCAAATGAAATTACTTGGTTACAATTCCATTCATATGGGACTCTTTTTTAATCACTCTAAAACCCTAATGCTCATGCAATTTAGGAATACCCCAGTTCATCTATTTTTTTGTTTGTTGGTTTGCAACCTCTTTTTTACCCAAATGACGGCGCAAATCCAACTAAATGTTGGTTATGGCGTGTTAAAAACCAAACCCATTCCGTTCAATCAAATCATTGAATCGTACAATCAATCCTTTGGTAATCAATTAGTTACAGCTATGAAACCCCTTAATTCATTAGAGGGCATTCATGCAGAAGTGGCTTTTTCAGAAGAATTTTTTTCCGTTGGTTTTGAGTGGCAAAACCTTACGCGAGACCTCAAAAATCAGGTCAAAAATGGGGCTGTGGAGGAGATACATACCTTGCATTATGCGAATGATATGTTGAGTTTGCATGCAGGTATGCTGTTTATGCGTAATTTTGGAGTGGGCATAACGGGGGATTATAACATTATCCAAGCTAAAAAAAATGTTTCGACCAATAAAGATGTTTCTACTTCGTTGCTTTCCGCGAACCAATGGAGTAGCCGTTTTTACCTGCATTTCAATATTCCTTTGGATGATTATATGGCTATTGCCATTCGCCCGTATGTTAGAACTCCTTGGAATTCAATTGATTACGCACCTGTTAAAAATCAATTAGGGCTTCCCGCATCTGACAATGGACGCTCCCAAGATAAAAAAATTGATTTTGGGATTCAACTCATTTTGCAAAGTTTCTTATCGCCGCGTCCAGAAAGTGATTATTAAAATTTTGAATAAGTTTCGGAAAATTTTCAATTTTCCGAAACTTATTCCTGAAAAATATATTATGAAAATTTAGTATTGCCCCACAAATTTATCCTTATCCAACAACCAATAGCCCGGTTTCTTGCCTGCTAATTTCAATTCTATAATATTTTTTTGGTCGCTAAATGCTTCTATCAATAATTTATTTTCAAATGAAAAGTTTTGAAATTGATTCATTTTTGGTATTTCTAAATAAATTCGTAAGGTCATCATGTCGCGCTCCGTTTCTTTCCCAATCCACTGATAAGTAAGTGCTTTCTGATTGATTTTCAATAAAAAACGCTCTTGTAAATAATTTAATATCAATACATCCGTACCTACTTTTTCACGCTCTGTGCCTATAAAAAGTTTATCATGTCCTTGTTTGCGCAAGGCAACTTCCAAATCATCAATGAAAATAGCTATCGACAAGCGCAACGTTTTAGAAGGCGCGTGATATTCCAAATCTGATTTGCAGAGATGGATGGGATGTGCAGCAAAGGCGGATAAACTCAAAAAAAGCAATAAGCAACCTAATTTGTTCATTTTGCATGATTAGAATTGATAAAAAACTAAGGTTTGCGATTCTACACAAAAGTACAAAATAAACAGCATTCCAAAAAAAACTTTTGTTAATTCATATTTTTGATTACTTTTGTTCTGAAAAAAAACGAAAAGCATGAATCACGTCGATACGCTCCGCATCCATTTCGACCCCAATCAGAGAATCCTATTGAACATCCTCTTAGGGTTTTTATTGTTTGGAGTCGCGCTTGATATCCAAAAATCCGATTTCGAGGTACTTTGGAAACATCCCAAAGCCGTTTTCATCGGACTCATGGCGCAATGGTTTTTAGTTCCCGCCTTGACACTCGGATTAGTCTATCTTTTGCAGCCCGCACCGAGTATTGCTATCGGGATGATTTTGGTTTCTGCTTGTCCAGGCGGCAATATTTCCAATTATTCAACACATTTGGCGAAAGGAAATACTGCATTAGCCGTCACAACGACTTCTGTTTCAACGCTCGCCTCTATTTTGACCCTGCCAACTATCTTTTGGATTGGTTCTTCATTCATTCCTAATTTAAGTAGTTTAAAACAAAATATTTATATCAATCCGCTTGATATGGTGCAAATTGTGGCAATGCTGATGCTGATTCCATTGATACTTGGGATGGGATTGAATTATAAATTTCCATTATTCGTGTCTAAAATCAAAAAAACGGTGAAGCTCTTATCGCTCCTTATTTTTGTTGGTTTCATTGTAGGCGCGATTTTGGGCAATTGGGAAAATATTAAAAATTATTTAAAAGAAGTATTTGTATTAACCTTGATTTTCAATTTTTTAGCTTTATTTTTAGGATACTTGATTGCGAAAATGGCAAAATTATCGGAAGGGGATGCTCGCGCTATTACTTTTGAAACAGGGATTCATAATACGACTTTGGGCTTGATTTTGGTTTTTCAATTTTTTGCAGGCTTGGGCGGCATGGCGTTAATTGTGGCTTGGTATGGCATCTGGGATTTGATAACAGCGTATCTTTTAGCTCATTATTGGAGCAAAAATTAGATTCTACTTTGGAGGCGGTATCGTTTGAATTAGGATAATTAGGATTTTAAGGATAATTAGGATTGATAATCCTAATTATCCTTAAAATCTTAATTATCCTTAAAATCTTAATTATCCTAATTCAAACCGTACTAAGCGCGTTTGCGCATCACCACTGCGGTCATCAAACCTGTCCCGCCGACAATCAACAAGGCATGCAAAAAGCCCCATTTGGCAAAATGCCGCAAACTATACGTATCAATCGCTTTTAAAGCATCCATTTTTTGCACATCCGTTGCAAATTTGGCAAAATCGTCGAAAAAAGTTGGGTTGATATACTTCCGAAATAACCAATAACTCAGTGGAATCAACACCGCAGTCATCCCTGCCAAAATCAACGCACTTAATGCAGCCCGTTCTAAGGAAATCGTTCCTTCATTGTCACGTTTGGCAAGCATGGCTTTATACGTCATATAAATGACTGGAATCGCGACAAAATTGGTGATATTGCCATACCAATCTTTAAATTTTCCGTTTAAACCCAAATAATATTCGGCAGTAATCCAACCAAAATGGATTAAGGCGATTAAAACCGCGAATAAAATTTCCGTTCCAACGGTGACTTTTTGTTCTGTTTGCATCTCTATTTTAATTGATATATGAATTGTTGGCGGCAAAAATAAGCATAATTTTTTTGTAAAAACCCAAAAAACGCAAGGCATCGTGGATTGTAATTTTTAAAATTTAAATTTAAAATATTGTTAAAACCTATTTTCCAACCATGTAATGGCGCAACTTTTGCCTATTTCATCGTCAAAAAAGGCATCTACCAACCAGTGTGAAATAAGTATCTCCTTTTGTAATTTTGAAACAAATTTTAGTTTTCAACGTATTTTAATATACTTTTTGTTGCAAATATCCCATTCAAGCGCGTGCGCAGGAAGGCATAACCCCGTCATTATCCACTCGTGCAAACGGGTATCTATTGTTAAAAAAACGATTATTCACGCCCAAATAACCCGATTCCATGTATTTTCAAAATTTTTTAACCTCAAAAGGGCTTACTTTTCAAAATGTTGCATTACTTTTGCAGGAATTGAAAAAATATTATATTGTTTTTGCTCCGCTAACGATTGAGGACACGACTATGAACGCACGTTTAACCCAAAGACCGTATGGTTTTTTAACCCTATTGGCTACTTGTTGCGCACTGCATTTGGGTGCGCAAACCACTACTGCACCGATTCCCAAACGCGAAATGCGCGGTGTATGGGTGGCTTCTGTTTTAAATATCGACTATCCTGCAACCCGTACAACGGATTCTAAATTTTTACAATCGGAATGGATGCGGCTTTTAGATAGTTATAAAGCGTTGAATATCAATGCTGTATTTGTTCAAATCCGTCCTTCGGGCGATGCTTTGTATAAATCTGATATGGTGCCTTGGTCTAAATATTTGACGGGTACACAAGGAACACCACCATCAGATTATTTCGACCCGTTGGAATTTATGGTGCGCACTGCCCATGAAAAAAATATTGAATTTCATGCTTGGATGAATCCGTATCGGGCGGCGATGGACAATGAAAGTCCGTCTTCGATGCACTCGTTACATATGATGAAACAACATCCTGAGTGGTTTGTGAAATATAACAAGCGGCATTTATTCAACCCCGGTTTGCCCGAAGTTCGAGCGCATATTAATGATGTCGTGACCGAAATCGTGCAAAAGTATGATATTGATGCGATTCACTTTGACGATTATTTTTATCCGTATAAGAATGGAAATGAACAGTTTATAGATGGTGCAGCTTATACTCGGTATAATTCTGGTGGATTAAGTTTGGAAGATTGGCGGCGTGATAATGTTGACCAATTGATTTCGATGTTGTCTTCCACTATCAAGCGCATCAAGCCGCGTGTGCAGTTTGGGATTAGTCCATTTGGCGTTTGGCGGAATAGTTACAAAGACCCGTCTGGGTCGAATACCTATGCAGGTGTTACTTGTTATGATGATTTATATGCAGATGTAAGGAAGTGGTTACAAATGGGTTGGATTGATTATGTCGTGCCACAAGTGTATTGGACTTTGGGTTTTAGCACGGCGGAACATGCCGCTATCACGCAATGGTGGGCAGCTAATTCGTATGGAAAAGCGGTTTATATCGGTTTAGCGGCGTACCGAGTTGGGACAAAAACGGCGAAAGAACCGAATTGGACAGACCCGAACCAAATTGCACAACAAATTGATTTTGACCGTAGTATAAATGGTATAAAAGGATTTGTGTTTTTCAGTTCTAAAAATTTGACTCAAAACCCATTGGGATTTGCCACCGCACTGCGGGCGAATCAGTTTGCTGAATACGCTGCGCCGCCGTCTCTTTTTCGAGATACGTCCGCTTTGGCTTGTGATAAGGCAGAAGTTCGGACTTTGACGGCTGAAAATGGTAAAGTATTGGTGCGTTGGAAGCCAACGAATAAGAGTCGGGAATATTATTTTCAATATTTGGTGTATCGTTTCGACAAAGGAAAAGCGGATTATAATGATGGCAAAAATATCATTGCTTTCTTGCCGGGTGATACTAAAGAGTTGACTTTCAATGATTACGATGTGGCAAATGGTAATAATTACACGTATTCAGTCGTAGCGAATGATTGTGAAAAAACCGTCGAAAATTTGAATACATCGTCAATTGCAGCACAGACGGTAGAACATATTACCAAAAAACAAGCTACACATGATACGGTTACGTATCCGAAAAAGAAGAAAAAGAAGTCTTTTTGGAAAAAAATATTTAATTAAGTACAATTGGAACGCGGATAACGCAGATGGGGCGGATTTTCACGGATTTTTTTTAAATCCGTGAAAATCCGCCCCATCTGCGTTATCCGCGTTCCAATTTACATCACTCATCCAATTGCGCGATTTGCTCTACCAATTTCAAACTACTGGATTTAGGTGCGCATTGCAACATTTTATTGCGCACCCAAACGCCTAATCGATTTTCTAAATGAGCCAAAATGCCCATTTGCCAACTAATATTCACAATCATATGAGCTTTTTTCATCCGTTTTTGCTCATATTGTTGAAAAGCCACACTTGTATCTACATTATTTTCAAGGCATTTTCCTAAAATGTAAGCATCTTCCACCGCTTGACACGCCCCTTGCCCCAAATTAGGCGTTGTGGCATGTGCGGCATCTCCCACCAAACAAACCGTATCTTTTTGCCAATTATACATGGGTTTTAAATCTATAATATCATTCATAATAATTTGATTATCAAGTGTTAGCCTAATAATATTCAAAATATCAGGATGAAAATCTTGAAATAATTCTAATAAATTTACGGTTGGCGGCATTGTTTTTAGCTGATTAATGAGGGCAAACCAATAGACTTTTTGGGCATTGATTTGAAAAAAACCAAATCGTTTGCCGCGTCCCCATGCTTCATGTCCTTTATGTTGATATTTTTTAGGCAAAACCATCTCGCAAATACCCCGCCAACAAGGTTGTTGCGCATTCCGAATCCGATGTTCTCCAAAAAGTTGATTTCGGACTTTGGAATGAATCCCATCTGCGCCAATCACTATTTTTGCAATTGCTGTACTGCCATCTTCAAAGGTTAATTCATACATGGTAGCTTTTTTTACGATAGAAACAAGTCGTTTTGAAAACGCAATGTGTTCTAAACCAATGTTTTCTGCCAAAATGCGTTGCAAATCGCCCCGATGAATGGCTAAATTAGAAACTTGATATTTATTTTCAAAATAAGTTAAATCACCTATGGATAAAGGATTGATATGCTCATCCGTAAGGCGCATTTCATGGATAATATGTCCCGCTTCCTCCAATTGAAGTTGAAGCCCCAGTTTTTGGAATACTTGCATCGCGTTACTCGCCAACACAATACCCGCGCCAACAGGTTTGATAGCCGCCGCGCTTTCGTACAACTGCACAGGATGTCCTTTTTGTTTTAAAGTCAACGCCGTTGTGAGTCCGCCGATACCCGCGCCGATGATATGAATCGTTTCTTTCATGAGGTGATTTTTTTGCAAAATTGCGTTCCTTTTTGGAAAAAACAGATTTTTTTCTGTCAAAATGCTTAAAAAAAGCGATAAAGCCCAAATAAGGATGGATTGAAATACAATATATACTTTGCGTCAAGTGGTTTGGAGATACAATGGGAACACGGATAACACGGATTGGGCGGATTTGCACGGATTTTTCTGGAATGCTTTGCTTTGGTTTTGAATATGAATTAAAAAAAATCCGTGCAAATTCGCCCAATCCGCGTCATCTGTGTTCCCATTGTATCGTATAGGCGATTTGTTTTATTTTTTAATCCTTAAAATGCTGCCATTTTGTTAAAAATAGCGTACTTCGCTTTTAAATAATCATTAGTTTGAAACCTTAACAACCTGTTTTAAAATGAAAAAAATCTTGTTTTGTTGGGCTTTATTATTTACACTTGGAGCGAGTGCGCAAAATGCCGCCCCGAAAAGCAAAGTGACTATCGTTACGGTTACGTCGCCTTTGCGCAAAATGTTTTTAGACCTTTCGCGTCCGAATGCGAACCAGTTTTTTGGTCAATCCATTGAATTTTTGCAACCCAATATTCGATTATTGGACAATTATGCGTTTGCCTATTCGCAGGTGCAACAAAAAGGTGGGAAAGCATTAGACCCTAAAAAATTTAAAGAAGCTGACCTTCCGGTTGATAATAATTATCAAGCAATTTATTTCAAAAAAAATGGAAAATGGACAATTTTGAAAGAAATGATTGGTTGTACAGATGTTTGTTGGTTGGAATGGGCAGAAGATAAAACAATTCCAACAGCGATTTTGCCGATGGAAAAAAAATAAAAGGCAAAAATAAGTTGGAAAATATCGCTAACGTCGGTAAGGTTTTAAAACCTTGCCGACGTTTATACGCGCTAACGTCGGCAAGGTTTTAAACCTTGCCGACGTTTATACGCGCTAACGTCGGCAAGGTTTAAAACCTTGCTGACGTTTATACGCGCTAACGTCGGCAAGGTTTTAAACCTTGCCGACGTTTATACGCGCTAACGTCGGCAAGGTTTTAAACCTTGCCGACGTTTATACGAATCCAATTGCACCTCTCTGTCCTCTTTTTAGGCGCGAAATTTCCTTAATTGTTTCGTTTTTATGAAAGGTCATTCACACAAATTGATTTCAAATGGTACGAAGAATTATATTTAAATTATTGATTATAAATACTTTATGTTCATGTGGTTCTGATGCAAATGCGCCTCCTAAACCGTCAAAGCTATCAGGCAAGGAATTAGCCACTTTGTATTGTGGTAATTGTCATTTGCAACCGACTCCCGATTTGTTAAATAAAACAACTTGGCATAAAACGGTTTTGCCCGAAATGGCTTTTTATACGGGCATTCGACCCATTCAAGACAAAATGTTTCAAATGTCGCCCGATGATATGTCTGCGATGCTCAAAACAGGGATGTATCCTTCAAAACCGATGTTAGCGCAAGCGGATTGGCAAAAAATAGTAGATTATTACATCGCAGAAGCACCTGATTCGTTGCCAAAACAGGTTCAAAAAGCTCCAATTATGCCCAAATTGCCTTTTTTTGAAGTCAAAACGCTTACAAATGCGGAAATTCCTTATATCAGCGTCTTGAAAATCGATACATTGAACCACTCGTTTTATATAGGACATCGTAATAAACTTTTTGTTGAAAATTATAATACAGCGTTTAAAAAAATAGATTCGTTGCGTATTGAAAGCCCTGTTTCGGATATTTTCATTCAAAATAAAGAGCAATATTTGTTACAAATGGGCATTATGGATCCAAATGAAGCGAGTAAAGGCAAGTTTTCTAACTATTCAGCACAAAAGGTTGCAAAAACGTTGATTGATTCGTTGCAACGCCCTGTGCATTTATCGGTTTCTGATTTAAATCAAGATGGTATAGCCGATTATCTTATTTGTAATTATGGTAATTTGTCGGGCAAATTAGCTTGGTATGATGGCAAAACGCACCAAGAAAATGTTTTAAAACCGCTTCCGGGTGCCAGAAATACAATTATTCGAGATATGAACCAAGATGGTTTGATGGATATAGTGGTTTTGATGTGTCAGGCGCGAGAAGCCATTTCGATTTTTTACAATCAAGGAAAAGGTGTTTTTAAGGAAGAAATTGTTTTGGAATTTCCGCCTGTTTATGGGTCGAGTTATATGGAATTGGCAGATATGAATGGCGATGGAATGATAGATATTGTTTATACGAATGGCGATAATGCAGATTTCTCCATGATTTTAAAACCCTATCATGGGGTTCGGATTTTCACGAATGATGGTCAAAATCGCTTCAAAGAGCAGTATTTTTATCCAATTTATGGTGCGTCAAAGGTTTTAACGGCAGATTTTGACAAAGATGGCGATTTGGATATGGCAATTATTGCTTTTTTCCCTAATGTGAATCAGTTGCCGTATCAAGGTTTTTTGTTTTTTGAAAATAAAGGCAATAATCATTTTGATATTTCAACTTTTGAACACGCAAATAAGGGAAAATGGTTGGTAATGGATGTAGGCGATTTGGATGGCGATGGCAAAATGGATATTCTTTTGGGCAGTTACGCCAAAAGTAAATGGCTTGGCGATTCTAAACAAATGCCAATGGTCGTTTGGTTAAAAAACAAGTCAAGCAAAAGAAGTCTATAAAATTCAAAATCAATGATTTATAATTTATAAAAAATAAAAATGGCTTTAATCCTTCCAGTTAAAAATGTGAGCCCAAAATGGGGGCAAAATTGTTTTCTTGCAGAAAATGCAACGATTGTAGGCGATGTTGTGATGGGCGATGATTGTAGTGTTTGGTTTCAAGCCGTTGTGCGCGGCGATGTCAACTTTATTCGCATGGGCAATAAAGTGAATATCCAAGATGGCGCGATTTTACATGCCACTTATTTGAAATGTGGGACGACTTTGGGCAATAATGTCTCCGTCGGACATCGGGCGATTGTGCATGGTTGCACGATACATGATAATGTTTTGGTCGGCATGGGCGCGATTGTGATGGATCAAGCAGTGGTAGAATCCAATGTTTTGATTGGCGCAGGCGCAGTTGTTACCGAGAAAATGCACCTTGAAAGTGGTTGGATTTACGCGGGTGTGCCTGCTAAAAAAGTAAAACCACTGTCCATCGAAACGTTTAAAGATTCCATTGAACGAATAGCGAATAATTATATTATGTATGCCAGTTGGTTTCAATGATTTAAATCGAATCCTGTACAACAACCGAGTGGAGGGTTTTCAAACCCTTCACTCGGTACGCTCGCATTTATAAAACTTGTGGCAAGTTATATTCATTCAAAAAATTATTCAAAAATCACTTTTTGCGTCTTCATCGGCAAGGCATCATTGTCAAAACGCACTTGTACGAAAAACATGCCCGCCCCAAAATCATTTCTATTTAAAACAATTTGTGCATCATTATCATTCCTAAATGTGCGCAATTGTTTCCCCATTACGTCAAAAACATGCACACTATATGGCGTATCCGAGAGATTTGCATCCATTTCAACCATCATTTGGTCAGTCGCAGGATTCGGATAGACGCGGATAGGCTCCATTGCCTCTGCCAAACTTGCATTTTTGTCAGGCGCATTGGGAGCACCGTATGGACACATCACCGATTTGATGAAACGCGCACTGCCCTCCACAAAACCCTCTAAAATGCCTCGATATTTAGGCAAAAGGTACAATTCTTCATGGTTTCCACCCTTCACAGGCACTAACCAATTGCGCGTACCTTGTCTGGTTGCCCAACGACTCAAAGCACGACTGCCACAACTCGGCACGCCTCCAATCGCCCCACACTCATAAGGCACAACCTCATCTTTCGTACCATGAAAACTTGCCAAAGGCACATCATGAATGCCAATCCATTCTGGAGTCGGCAACGAACCAGAGAAATTGATGACCGCTTTGACCTTAGAAGCGTAGCCCGCATTGCCACTGTTGCCATCCAAACCGCCGACTTGCGCCAAAATAGCTTGTAACTCAACAGGCATTCTATCGCCCGCATCCAAATAAGTGGTCAATAAAGCAGCAATAGAACCCGCCGAAATGCCACCTGTGACGATAAAATCAGGGTTAATTTTATATGGATTCGTTCCCGCAGCACTTTTTCGGAAGAAGCGAATCGCCGCTTTCAAATCGTGCATCGCAAAAATAGCGGCTGCGGTCAATTGTTGCGGAGTCGGAGCCGCGCCTGTAAAGGGCAACAAACGGTAGTCAATCGACGCGCAAACATAGCCTTTTCGAGTATAAGCAATACATAATTCATCCAATTCCTCTTTATTGCCGCGTATAAAACTACCGCCATGCGCCAAAACAATCAAAGGACGTTTGGCAACATCATCTTTTGGTTCAGATGGTTCATAAACGTTCAACGATAGTTTTTGCACTTGACCCGTAAAACCGATTGCTGCACCATATTCAACGGTTGACATTTTGATATTGGTGAAAATATCAGCAACGTACCGATGTTTTACAGGCGTGCTGCCGTAGGTTTTGTTGCAACCTTCCAACACAGGAAAAGTGGTTTGAGCATTCAATACGCCCACAGACGCAACAATACTCAATAAGCATGTTTGTAAAAAATATTTGTTCATTTAATTAATAAGGGTTAAAAAGTTCCAGTAAATTTTTACTGCTGCAAAGGTAAGTAGGTTGTGTTTAAATGTCAATGCCAAATAAAAATTTAATTATTAATTATTATTAAAATTTTATTTTGTTAAAATTATTATTCTTAAAATATTTATAGATATTTTTTTATGAAATAGGAAGGCTAAAATAGGTTTACGGGATTTCAAAATGGACAGGATCATAATAGGTTTTAAAATGACCACCCCATTTCAACCCATGTTTATGAGCGATTTCGATAACGCCACTTTGTTCCCAACTTTTTTTAGGACTGCTTTTCCGCAACCATCCTTTCCAAACTTGCTGTGCAGGATACAAATTGAGGTCAATCGCCCTGCCCAAATTGTGTTTTGACTTGCCAGAACGGGCATTTCTGGGGTCATCTTGTCGCAATTCGGCTTGTTCTTCAGCCGTTCGGAAGCTACTCGTGACATAGACACGCCATTTCGTATGCGTTTCAATATCTTGGATAAATTTATCGAAACGCGCAAAAGAAGTCGGATTGACCGTTTGGATTTCGGCTAACATCCGTTCATTTTGTTGCAATAAGGTTTCAGAATAGAGGAATTTGCCTATCACGGTCAGTGAAAAGAAGATGATGAGTAACAAAAAAGTTTGATATAAAATGCGTTTTATCATCAATTGGATGGCTTGATTGTTTTTGCAAAAATAATCTTTTTTTGGGAAAAAATAAAAAAAAACCATTTTCACAACCACAAGCGCGTTTTTGCGTTTTGTCATAAATTCTATCATCCACATCCTTTATACATACTATCAAGTCAAATGACAAAAATAACTTGGCGCAGCCCATCCAATTTAGCCATTATCAAATATTGGGGCAAATATGGGGTTCAATTACCTCAAAATCCGTCGATTAGTTTGACGCTTTCCAATGCTTTTACAGAAATGTCATTGAGCTATCAGCCTAAAAAAAAGGAGGCTTCCACCGTTGATTTTGCCTTTGAAGGCAAGCCTAATGAACCTTTTCGCGTTAAAATTGCTCAATATTTGACGAGTTTGCACGATAATTTGCCTTTTTTACCCAATTATGACCTCAAAATTGAATCCCATAATTCGTTTCCACATTCTGCGGGCATTGCATCCTCTGCGTCTTCGATGAGTGCTTTGGGACTTTGTTTGACGACGATGGAACGCGATTTGGCAGTTGGGAAACACCCCAAAAAGGCTGAATCTTACTTTTTAAAACGCGCTTCGATGTTTGCGCGCTTGGGTTCGGGGAGTGCATGTCGGTCGGTGTATCCTGTGGCGGCGGTTTGGGGCAAGTGCAAAGAGGTTTATGGGTCATCGGACAAATATGCGGTGCCGTATCAAGAGGACGTGCATCCCGTTTTTCACACGTATCGCAACGATATTTTGATTGTCAGCAAGCGAGAAAAAAGTATTTCGAGTCGGGCAGGACATGGTTTGATGGAACAAAATGTGTATGCAAAAGGGCGTTACGCGCAAGCGCGGACTCGAATGACGGATGTTTTGAAAGCGATGGAAACAGGCGATATTGAAAAATTTGGTACAATTGCCGAAGATGAAGCGTTTACATTGCATGCTTTGATGATGACTTCCAGTCCATCGTTTACGTTGATGCATCCTAATACGTTGAAAATCATTGAGTTATTGCGAGCTTGGCGGAAGGTAATGCAACTGCCTGTTTATTTTAGTTTAGATGCGGGTCCCAATCCACACTTGTTATATCCTGCTCATATTGAAAATG
>JAAFJT010000072.1 GCA_013298955.1 Chitinophagales bacterium | reverse complement strand
AATCCAAGTCCATTAATGCTCTTGAAAAACTTCAATTTCATGGGTTTTGACCACCAAATCGGTAAATTTGCCTCTGAAACGAGTCGCTTTTACGATGTGATTGTCAATCCAATGATAATTACCGCCTCTTGGCTTGTTCAACAAGATGCCATGATATTTGAAGCCATGTTTTTTCAACCACGTTTCTGTAATTTCCCGATGTTCGTCGGTGCGCGACGTAAAAAACGTAATTACATGCCCTTCCTCATACCATTTGTTCAAAATTTTGAGCGCGTCAGGGTACGGCAGACACGTCACCATGCGTTCCGGTTCTTCATTCGGCACGTCATCGCAAATCGTGCCATCAATATCAATCAAATAGTTTTTAACGCCCGCCCGCAAAATCGGACTGACGTGTTGCCCCTTTGCATCAAAGGTTTCGGCTAATTTAAAACGATTTTTTTGATTGTCCATTTTTTTTAAAAAATTAAGTTAAAAATTTTGTTTAATAACCAAAGGCTTTCTCTCTTAAACGCTTCAAGAAGGGCGATGCAAACACAAAATCTTGTAAAATAGGGTGTTTGCTTTCCAATACTTCCGATTTATTGCCATGCCAAACGAGTTCGCCTTGATACAATAAATTGATACAATCGCCGATTTCCATCACCGAATTCATATCATGCGTGTTGATGACGGTTGTAATATTATTTTCAATTGTAATACTTTGAATCAATTCGTCAATGACAATCGACGTTTTGGGGTCTAATCCCGAGTTGGGTTCATCGCAAAACAAGTATTTTGGGTTCATCACAATCGCGCGCGCAATGCCTACCCGTTTTTGCATCCCGCCCGAAAGTTCGGCAGAAAACTTTTTATGATTTGCCCCGCCGCCCAAACTGACCCGTTCCAAACAGGAATCGACGCGGATTGCTTTTTCTTTTTTGGTCATTGAGGTAAACATATCCAAAGGAAATCGAATATTTTCCTCCACCGTCAACGAGTCAAACAAGGCAGAACCTTGAAATAACATGCCGATTTGCATGCGAATCGCCCGCATTTTTTTGGAGTCGAGTTGGCTAAACAGTACGTTATCATACCAAATTTCTCCAGAAGTGGGCGTTTGTAATCCAACTAATAGTTTTAATAAAACGGTTTTACCCGCGCCGCTTCGACCAATCATCAGATTGGTTTTGCCAGTTTCAAAATCGGTGGTGATACCTTTGAGTACCTCCGTTTCTCCAAAAGATTTGCGGACATGGACGGCACGAATCATATTATTTTGATAATTTTATTATTTGCGAAATTTTATTTTAAAAACTAATCAATTTCTCCTTCGTAATTAAACTCTACTTTGCTCTGTAAAATAATTTCTTCCAAAACGCTTGATAATAAACCTTGCTTTACAATCGTTTCAAAATACGTTATGAGCATTGAAATATTAATAATTTCCTCAATGCAACTCATGTAATTGTTCAAAATTGTTTCGACAGGATAAATTTTTTGTGCATTTTCTCTGATTTTTATCATCAAATGGGCAACAGGTTCTTCCGATTTGATGACAAAAGTGAGTGGATATTTTTGAATTTTATCTATATCCAAAAAATATTTTTTAAAATCCAATGTTTCAGTTACTTGAAAAAAACGACCAAGTGGTTTCATTACAAAATCAATCCCCCCATCATTCGCATTTGTTCTGCCCGTTTTGTACAATTTCAACGTTTCTTTTTGCAAATTTGCTAACTCAAAACCCCAATAAATCGACTGTTCTTTGTAATAAAATTTGAGAATCGCATAACTAACAATTTCAAAAAGACGTGCATCTGTATTGATAGACAATAGATTATAAATAAAATTAAAAACTATATCATTGTCAGCCGATTCTATATTTTGTAAATCTTCGCACGTTTCAATAAATCGCTCAAAAGCATCTTGTTTATTTTTGATATATTCATTAATGATTTCTATAATAGCAGATGCTACATGGAACGCTTGTGAATTAATTGTCATTTTAAACAAATATTCATTAATCCAATACCGATTTGTTTTCAAATCCCTTAAAATTGGAATCTTATCAATCGTCGGAAAATATTTCTGAAATTCTGCATTCACCCGATTATTAAGCGCGTGATTTTGTAATTTATTTCCGAAAGGCAATTCTCGTTGTCGTTTGAACAATTGTGTATAAGGTGTTCCTTCAAATTTGGAATAATCACCTTGTGTATCATAGCCTTTTGCCAAATAATCTTCTGTCAAAACGTATATTGCATACAAATTTGCAAAACTACTCCTTGATTTTGAGCCGCGATTGGCAGAACGCGTCTTAAAATGGAGATATTGAATCAGTTGATTTTGTTCAAAAATAACAGCACCTTGTTCTCCAAAACGGTTTGCCAGTATCATTTTAATGTGACTCGTGAATGGATGTTCCATCTGATGTATCAAAAAGTTTAAGTGAGTTAGATACTGTTTGCTTCTCTTTTTCAAAAGTTCGCGCTTCTTTTTCTAATGGTTCACCATTATAATGAGTCGCAAGTTGCAATCGCCGCAATCCAATTTTAACATACTCATCCTGCAATTCTATCCCAATAGAACGCCGATTCAACGATTTTGCCACAAAAGAAGTTGTAAAAGTTCCCGAAAAAGGGTCTAAAACGACATCGCCTTCCTTGGAACTCGCCTTGATAATACGTTCTAACAAAGCAATTGGCTTTTGCGTCGGATGATTTTCATATTCGGGCATTCGGTAACGCACGCGCGCAAAATCCCAAACATTTCCGGGTACTTTTTCTGTATTGTACGGTTGTGGCGGGTCTTTTCGATAGTCGATTAACTTCCGTTTCGCACCCGTTTTCGCCTCTACTAAAATATCATTCGCATTGAATGTATAATTAGATTTGTTTTTAACACCATATATAATTGGTTCAAACATAGAACCATAATAGTTTTTTGCCTGCACACCCGAACTATCATAAGACCAAACAATCCGTGAAAGAATATCCATTTTATCCCGCAAAAAAAGGTCGAAATAAGGCATGAATTGAGTCGCTGTCATCACATAAAAACTGCCATTCGGTTTCAATTTGTCAAGACATAATTGCAACCATTCATAACACCAATTCAAATAAGCGGTTTCTGTTTCCCATTTATCAGCGTGTCCATTAAAATTTTTACCAATATTATAAGGCGGGTCTGCAAAAATCAAGTCAATAGAATAGTCAGGTATTTCGGATTGAAGTACCTGAAGCGCATCCCCTTGAAAAATTTTATGTTGCGTATCACCTAATATTTTCATTTTTATTATAACAATTTATTCATCACCGTAATAAAATAATCCGCTAACAAAATAGCTACATCACTCCGAACCACTGCCCGCGTACTCGCTTCGCCCAATTCAATGCTGCCGCCTTTGACAAAATAACCTTCATAACAAGAAATCGTCGTCAACAAAAACGCATAGACAAAGGCTTTCGCAAACATTACGACCACATTTTTTTGAATGAAAAATGACCGCAAACCGCGTACATAATCGCCATGTGAAAGCAATTCGGTCGGAACCGTTGCCAAATAACCGCCCACAATACTCACAAAAGCAGAAGTCGCCACCAACATCGGTATCATCACCAACGCCGCAATCAATTTCGGCATGATGAGAAATGCTGCGGTATTGACCCCCATAATTTCCATTGCGTCGATGTGTTCGTGCTGTCGCATGCCGCCGATTTCCGCCGTCATGTTCGAGCCGACCTTGCCCGCAAGCACCAAACAGGTGAATGTCGGCGACAATTCGATGATTGCCAAGTCGCGCACGATGTAACCGATATAATATTTGGGTATCAATTGACCATCTAATTGGGTGGAAAATTGGACGGCTGCCACCGCGCCAATGAATATCGATATTAAACAAACAATCATCAACGAACCAATGCCGATATGATACATTTGTCGCACCGTTTCTTTGGCGTACATGCGCATATTTTCGGGTCGTCCGACACTCGCGTATAGCAATTGCCAGTAACGACCAAAGGTTTCAAAAGAACCTACTGTATTCTCATAGATTTTTGCGGTGCGCACCGTCAAAAAATTGCCGAAACGGTAAAAAATATCAAAACCCATGGTTTTATGAAAAGAATTTTGATGATATAAATCGTTAAAGTAAAATTATTTGAATTAGTGTATTGAATCAAGGTCGGCGAGGTTGCAACCTCGCCGACCTTTTGGATAGGTTATTTCGATTCAACTACTTAATCCTATCAACGCGGTCTTGGGCGCGTTTGTTTGCCACCTGGCGCGAAACCCCGAAAACCTTGTCGAGCCATTTGAGCCTGTGCTTGGGTTTTGTTTTTCATCACCTGCTCCACTTGCTGAATTTGCTCCTTTAACATGGGTTCTGAAATGTTTAAAGGTTTCAATTTTTTATAATATTCTTCTGCTTCTGCCCATTTATTTTTTTGGAGGCGGAAATTCAATATCGCTAAATAAACCATTGCTTTCTCATTATCCGAAGGCAAACCAATGGATTCTGCCATCAAATAATGTTGTTCAGAGGTCTCATAATCTTTGCGCTGTCCCGCAATCCCGCCTTTGAGCAAGTAATAATATGCCTTATTCGGACCATACAAATATTCGGGATAACGCGTGAGGTTCAATTGTTTATCCACCGCATCCATATCGCCCGATTGCATCATAATCGCAGCCGATTGTATCGTCCCCAACAATAAATACCCGACGGTCAAGGCGATACTCGCCAAAATAAACAAAAATCCGTACCAAAACCCGAATGCCGCCCACAAGATAATGCCCAATAAAAGGCTGCCTGCCATGAGCGCGAAACGAGTGTAAATGTTAATGGTGTACATCATAATATTTCCTAATTTGAATTTTTTTTTCGTTGGAATCCATCCATGATTCGCGCCGCAAAGTTAGGTTTTTAAATTGAAAACATCCGTGCGACTCCCTAAAATATAATTGGTATCCGTATCAAAACAATAGCCGTGTGGGAAAACGGTTTGAAAAATGGCGTTGTAATACGCGTCCCCAAAAGTGCGCGCTGCTTCCGTGTGCGCCAACAAATTGAATAATAAAACCCCGTTTTTCGACAACAATTGAGCCACAGCCGCCAAAAAAGAAACCGTTAAAAATGGTTTTGGAACGGTTTCATCCAAAAACAAGTCAACGCAAATTAAATCAAATTGTTTTTTTTGTGGAACGGCTTCTTGCACGTATAAATACGCGTCTGAACAAATCAAATCGACGCTCGATTTTAAGGTTGGAATGGTGTATTTTTTTGCCAAACGCACCACTTCGGAGTCAATTTCAATAGCAGTGTAATGATATTTTTGATGAAATACGCGTTCTAAAATCTCTGGAATGCTCCCTAAACCATAACCCAAAATCAATACATTATGAATATTTAAACGATTTAAATCAATGGCGTGGAATGTTTTTGTAAAATTATCATACAAATCGGCGTAAGAATAAATGGCGTTTTTGGATAATAACTGGAATCGACCTTGTGTTAATAATACTTTTAAAACGGGGTTGTAGGGGCTACTCGCTTCTTCCAAAAGTTGCGGCGAAACGTAACTATATAATTGCTTGATTTTCAATAGATTCATAGAAGGAATGTTTAGTGGCGCAATTTTCGCTTTGGGAATCTTTTGAAATCGAATGCTTATGATTGTAAAGATTGGAAGGATTTTTTTGAGTTCTCAGATACGCTTTTTAACTAAAAACATCCTTCCAATCTTTGAAATCATAAGCATCCTATTTCAGAAATCCCTATTTCAAAAACCCAAGTTTATTCTGGATTTGGGTGATTTTCACTCGGTTTTGTTTCTATAACATCTTCAATAGAAGGCGTAATAGGTTGATTATCAATCTCTTGAATGGGTTCAATGGGTTCAACAATTTGTGGTGTTGGCGCAGGCAAGTCATTGAAATACGCTCTTTGAAATAACAAAATACTCGCTACTCCGACCGTAATCGCCGAATCTGCCACATTGAAAACGGGTTCAAAAAACATGCGCCCGCCCAAAAAAGGCAACCAAGTTGGAAAATGTCCCATCGGAAAATAGAACATATCCACTACTTTTCCATGCAAAAAAGTACCATAACCGCCTTCAGGTGGGAACATTTTTGCCACGACACAATTCCAATGATGCATGCTTGGGTCGGAACTACTGAATATCAACCCGTAAAACATGCTGTCTAAAATATTGCCAATCGCACCTGCCAAAATGCCGCCAAAACCAAAGACTAAACCTTTGGGCGCATTGGTTTTAATCAAATTACGAATATAATAAATTAAGAATCCAATCGCAAATAATCGAAATAAACTTAATATCAATTTCCCATAATTACCGCCGAGTGTGATGCCAAAAGCCATTCCCGGATTTTCCACAAAATTAAGTTGCGCCCATTTCAATCCGAAGATGGAAATCGGTTCACCGCCGATGCACATATGTGTTTTAATCCAAATTTTGCTGGCTTGGTCTATAATCAAAATGATTAAAATTAAGAAGAGGACTTGAACAGAACGTTTCAATGTAAAAAAGAGCTATTTCGTGAGGAAAATTTTAAAAATCGTGCAATAATACGACAAAAAATGCCATCTTAAAAGTTTTTTTTCGACCAGCATGTCCACAAAAACGAAGTATGAATGGTGACACAATTAGAACGCAAATGATATGGATAGTGGTATAATTGGAACGCGGATGATATGGATAGCGGTATAATTGGAACGCGGATGACACGGATTAGACGGATTTTCGCAGATTTTTTAAAATCCGCGAAAATCCGTCTAATCCGCGTCACCCGCGTTCCAATTATACTACAAAACGTAAAAATTTAAATTGTTTTAGGAGTCGTATCCACGTTCATCCGAAAACCGACGCTATGTATATTTTCAATTTTAATACGGGTATCCTCTTTCAAATAGCGGCGCAACCGCGAAATGAAAACATCCAAACTTCGACCTAAAAAATAATCGTCTTCGCCCCACAACGTTTCCAAAATCACCGACCTTTTAATCACCTCATTTTTATTGTCAATAAACATTTTCAATAAATCCGCCTCTTTTTGCGTCAACGATTTACTGGTACTGTCGTATTTGAGCGACAAATTCTTATGATCTAAGTGGTATTTGCCAATCGTCAAATAGATAGGTTGCACTGGCAAAATGCCTACTTGAGAGCGTTTTAAGAAAATTTCAATTTTCAAAATCAACTCCTCAATACTAAATGGTTTAGTTATATAATCATCTGCACCCAAGCGTAATCCCCTGAGTTTGTCCTCTTTAAGCGATTTTGCCGTGAGGAAAATGATAGGGACTTGCGTATTGAACTTGCGAATTTCCTCTCCGATAGTAAAACCATCTAAATCAGGCAACATCACATCCAAGATACACAAATCAAACGTTTGGGATTTAATGACGTTCATAGCTTTACGTCCGTTTTCACAATACGTCAGCCGATACCCGTGCAATTCTAAATGGTCACGAGTTACGAAACTTAGGCTTTCGTCATCCTCCACATATAATAAATGCGCTTTTTTAGACTCCACTTTGTTTGAGTGATGGTTAATTTTAAATAATTACGAATTGCACAAAATTACACTTATTTTTTAAAAAAGCCTGTTTTTTTTGTAGGATATGGATTTTAAATATCTAAAACGGCTTCTTTAAGCGGAACAGGTTGTTTCATTTTCGGCATTTCGATGATAATGCTGGTTCCTTTATTCAATTCACTTTCTAAACGCAATTGCCAACCATGCGCTTTACATATATTTTTTACATAATATAATCCTAATCCAAATCCTTTTACATTGTGTACATTACCTGTTGGCACTCGATAAAAACGCTCAAAAACCATTTTTTGATGGCTTCTATCAATCCCAATCCCTCTATCAATGATATTTAATTGCAATACATTCCCTTTATTGACGGTAGAGACTGTAATTTCGGGTGGTACGCCCGGTCTGGAATATTTCATCGCATTATCGAGCAAGTTATGCAGTATATTGGTCAAATGCAAGTTATCCGCCTCAATAAAATCATTTTCGGCATCAAAAATTTCTTCTAACAATCCATTTTGTTCCTCAATTTTCACATTGACACTTGCCAATACCGTATCTAATAAGTCGTGTAAATGCAGGGTTTCTCGATTCAATCGCAACGATTCCTTCTCGACTTGTGTGATTTGCAACACCCTTTCGACCTGCGCAGTCAATCGTTTATTTTGTTCTTGGATGAGTTTGGCATATTTTGTTAGGCGCGGGTCGCTTCGCACCAAAGGATGACTCAGAAAGGTATCCGCCGAAATGCCAATGGTGGAAATCGGGGTTTTAAACTCATGCGTCATATTATTAATAAAATCTTTCTGCAATTCCGACAATCGCTTCTGCCGCATGATGACCCCAAGCGAGAATATAAAAAATAAAATCGTAATGAATAAAATCCCCGTCAACACCAACGTCAAGCCCATATTGCCCAATAAATAACTCGTGCGATTGGGAAAACGCACCACAAAATAGTATAAAAATTTGTCATATTTTGGTAAATTTTTATCCAATTTTGCCGTATCTAATTCTGACACATGGGTTACATATTTGCCATAAACCATCTCCTCTGTGTAGCAATTGTAGATGCCATACTCCATATCCTCCTTCAAACCGACCTGCTCGAGTTGGTGTTGGAGGTAAAAATTTAAATTATTGGCATCAATATGGGTATTTACATTCACCGCATATTGATTACTACTCAGGCGTTTCACCACATCTTCGGAAGGCAAAGTACTTTTGCGGATGACTGCCAAATCCCGCGCCGTATGGAGGAGCGCAATTTGTACCGTTTGGTCAAATTGCTTATCATTGATGTCCCAAGTCTTCATCACCCAATACGACTGCATCGCAATCACCAAAACGATTGCCAATGCACCAAAAATCACCACTCGATTGACTACTTTGTTGTTCACTTTCTACTCCGTTCTTTTAAGGTTTTCAAAAAAAAATCATACTTTTTGCATTTGACAGTAAGCTTTTGAATCGCCTCAAAAACCTTTTCGTTTTTATGTTTAGACTGTCGGCACTTCTTTTTGACACATTTTTGATGATTTAATACGCTTACAATAGAATATAATTTTAAAATAAATTTTGTTTAAAAAATATTATTTTGTAAATTGGTTCTAAGATTCATAAAAAAATGAGTATTGGGTAAAGAGTTGCAGTATTGGGAGGTTTTTGAATTAAGATTTTTAGAATTGTTCGGATGATTAGGATTGATTTTTTAGGATTAAGAA
This sequence comes from Chitinophagales bacterium, assembly GCA_013298955.1. Taxonomy (GTDB): domain Bacteria; phylum Bacteroidota; class Bacteroidia; order Chitinophagales; family Saprospiraceae; genus JAAFJT01. The sequence goes on along the minus strand of JAAFJT010000072.1, from coordinate 10,870 downwards.
TCCTGAAAAATCAATCCTAATCATCCGAACAATCCTAAAAATCTTAAAAATCCTAATTCAAACCCTAAAATTAAATGCAAAATTAATGAACAACCCGCGTCTTTCAAGTGATTAACAACATATTAACAAGATTACATTCAAAATACTTACTTATATGATTATAATAATGTATTTAATAGGTCAAATCAATCTTTTAGAGGTTAGAAATCAAATTTTATTCCCTGCGCTAACGGCAATTGATGCCCATAATTAATCGTATTCGTTTGTCGCCGCATGTAGGCTTTCCAAGCATCAGAACCCGATTCTCGACCGCCGCCTGTTTCTTTTTCGCCGCCAAATGCACCACCAATTTCAGCACCACTCGTGCCGATATTGACATTGGCAATACCGCAATCGGAGCCTGCCACCGATAGAAACTGTTCTGCTTCGCGCACACTATCCGTCATAATCGCGGAAGATAAACCTTGTGGAACATTGTTTTGAATTTCAATTGCTTCTTCTAAGTCATTGTATTTCAATAGGTAAAGTATAGGAGCAAACGTTTCGTGTTGTATTATGGATAGATTGGGTTCGACTTCCGCAATGCACGGACGCACATAACAGCCGCTTTCAAACCCATCTCCCGTTAATACGCCGCCTTCCACTAAAAAGTTACCGCCTTGCTCAACAACTTTTTCTAATGTGAGCAAATAAAGGCGCACTGCATCTTTATCAATGAGTGGACCTAAATGATAGCGCGCATCCAATGGATTCCCCACTTTTAATTGAGCATACGCCTTAACGAGTGCCGTTTTGACCGTTTCATATTGACTTTCATGCACAATCAAGCGGCGCGTCGAAGTGCATCGTTGCCCCGCCGTCCCCACTGCACCAAACACAATCGCAGGAATCACGATTTTCAAATCAGCACTTGGCGTAACAATCATCGCATTATTACCACCCAATTCCAATAAAACGCGTCCCAATCGAAAACCAACCGTTGAACTGACGGATTTGCCCATCCGCGTACTACCAGTCGCGGATACTAAGGCAATTTTGGGGTCTTTTGCCAAAAACTCACCTACGCGAAAATCACCACACACCAAACAACTAATGCCTTCATATAAACCATTGTCTTTCAATACTTTCGTCAATAAATTATGACAAGCCAAAGCACTTAAAGCCGTTTTTTCAGACGGTTTCCAAACGCAAACATTCCCACAAACCAACGCAATCATGGCATTCCAAGACCAAACGGCGACTGGAAAATTAAACGCCGAAATGATGCCCACTACGCCCAAAGGATGCCATTGTTCGTACATGCGATGCGCAGGACGCTCCGAATGAAAGGTCGAACCACACAATTGCCGACTCAAACCCACCGCAAAATCGCAAATATCAATCATTTCTTGTACTTCACCCAAGCCTTCTTGGAGGCTTTTGCCCATTTCAAACGAGACCAATTTGCCTAATGCGTCTTTATTTTCGCGCAACACCATCCCGAATTGACGAATTATCTCGCCCCGTCTCGGCGCAGGCACTAAACGCCACTTTTCAAAAGCACGTTGCGCCCTTTCCACCACTTCATGATACGTATCGTAACTCGTCGTGCTGACCGCGCCAATCAATTCGCCCGTCACAGGCGAGTGCGACTCAATGTAAGTACCCGTTCTGAACACATCATCTCCTGTACTCGTACCTTGATTCCGCAATTTTAGCCCTAATTTTTTTAAAAAACTTTTGTCCATGTTAAAATTATCTTTTATATGTATAAGGATCATTTCCAATAATATAACTCAATGTAACGCCGAAAAACATGTACCAATCTTTGGATTTTGGATTCGCTGTTTTGCTAATCCCATCCAAATAATCGGACAAGGTAAATCGGTTGCCATATTCAAGCCCAAAATTTAACTCTTCTGATAAGTGCATTTTCAAACCCAAACCAATCGGGAAAGACAAGGTAGCATCTTTTTGACCCGCTTCTGGAAACGGATAAGGTGTTGTCTTAGCGGGTGCTTTGGCATTCGCCGTGAAAGACGTAAGGGCAAGCCCTGCAAAAACATAGGGGTCAAAACGATTTGCAAAAATACCATTGCTTGTAAAAGCAGATGCACCGAACATATTCCATTCCAAAGTGCCAGACACTTCGGATACATCGGTCAAAAAGGAAAAACCTCGAGGTTTATTTTGAGTGTTGGCATCATTTCCTTGTATCGTGCCTTTGATGGCACTCAACCGCGCTGTCCATTTTGGAGTCATATTGTAGCGCACTAATCCGCCATAGGTTAAGCCTGATTCTGTGATAAAAAAATTGGGGTCTGCTAAATCACCGATATAATTGGCAGCACCGAGAAACATACCGGCTTCAAAAAGTTGCGCAGATGCCTTAAATGGATGGATACAAAGGACAGTCAAATAGGTGAAAAAAAACAAATTAAAATTCTTGTTCATTTTTATTAGATTGAAATAAAATTGGTTACGATAGATAGGGATAAATCAATGGATGACACAATGAAGTCTTGATAAAACTCTTTTTTAACTAAAATATTGCGCTATTTGTTGGGTAAAAATGTAGAGCGATTGGAACACGGATGACGCGGATTGGGCGGATTTTCGCGGATTTTTTTTGAGTTTAAAAAAAATCCGCGAAAATCCGCCCAATCCGCGTCATCCGTGTTCCGATTTCATAGACAAAATAAAATTGTAAATGAAATGTTAAACGCAGGGATAAAATTTGCCCTAAATCGTTTATTTGCGTAATAATCTTTCGGAATTTAAAGGAAATGCCGCGTGACGAAAATTGTTTTTGACAGTCTTAATGAATATTCTAATAAAAAAGTGTTAAATAGCATTTCATTCAAATAATTATAAGTAATTTTGCGTTGCTTAACAATTTGAAAGTGAATACAATAGACAACATAAAAAAAACAGATACCATTCACAAGCGTCATGTAAAACATTTTAATCCAGTATTAAAACTTCGATTTCGCAATCGAAACACCTCATTCCTATTATTTTTAAAATTCAAATTTTAAATAAAACGGATTGATAATCCATTTTGTAAAGATCATTCTTTTTATTGATAGACAGCTCAAATATTCTTTAACTAAACAATTTTGTTATAATCTATGGCTACAACCACAGTTCGTTATTCTGACGATGACCTTCATGAATTTAAATCGCTCATTGACCACAAATTGGGCGAAGCGCGGCAACAATTGCAATTTATGCGTGACCAAATGGTTGAAATTAATGAAAACAATACTGGTCAGCAAAGTGGCGATTGGACGGACGAGAGCAGTAGTCATTCCGAAATGGAATTACTGACGAGTCAGATTTCGCGGCAACACCTATTTGTCCAAAATTTGCAAAATGCGTTGGTACGGATTCGTAATAAAACCTATGGCATTTGCGCAATTACAGGACAATTGATTAATAAAAGACGATTATTACTCGTTCCGCATGCGACTAAAAGCGTTGAGGCAAAGCAAAGTCGTCCGAATCATCGCGCGGTTGCGCCGATTGGCGACTTCGCACGCCGCATGACGGAGGAGGAAGATGCCGCTACGAATACTTCAGAGGCAATATAAATACGTTTGTGTGATACGATTGGAACGCGGATGACGCAGATTGGGCGGATTTTCACGGATTTTTTTTAAAAAAATCTGCGAAAATCCGCCCAATCTGCGTCATCCGCGTTCCAATTATAGCACATAAGTAGTTAAATTTAAATAACAGACCACAACGTTTGGAGGGTTTCAAACCCTCCAAACGTTATACTCCCTTGAAAATCAATCTTTTAGTAGGTATCCCTTTTTGTCAATTTTTTAATTTGAACGACTTAAAGTCCTACAAATCTAAATTCAGCGTATCTTTGTCGCAAATTTTGTTGCATCAAAGATAAATTTTCACATATGTTTTCACGATATATCATTAAAGGCATCGGTTTGGCATATTGGACGCTGAGTTTTGTGGCTTGCGAGACGGCTCCAAAAACACCTGAAGCGTTTTTGAAAACGCGTTTTCCGCATTTGGTGGAAGAAATTCAATGGGATTCGTCGAAAACGAATGAAATTGGAGCTTTTTTTTCAGATAGCACTGGCACTTATGAAGTGTATTTCGAGCGCACAGGGCAATTTAAAATCCTTTACACATACCTCAACGTAGCGGATTTGCCCAAAACAGTGCATCAAGCGGTGCGCAGCAAATATCCACAAAGCCATTTTGCGATTTTGTCACTGATGGAAACGCCGCAAAAAAAATCATATCATATGGAATTGGAAACCGATAAAGATTACGTCACCTTAGAAATGGACGCTGAAGGCAACTGGCTCCAAGAAAAAGTCGTGCCGTTGAGCGAACAAGAGTTGCGTAATGCCGAAGAGGAAGGCGTAAATGATGAATCGTAACTCAACGTGCGGCAAGTTGCAACTTGCCGCACGTTTTTATTTACATACTTCCAATCGTAATCACTTCCGCAAAAACGCCTGCCGCCGTCACTTCCGCGCCCGCGCCTGGCCCCCGAACCACTAACGGGCGTTCCCGATAGCGTTCTGTGGTGAAAACAATCATATTATCGCTGCCACTCAACATGTAAAATGGACTTTGTGGACTCACTTTTTCCAATCCTATACTCGCTTTTCCATTTTCAATCTTCGCAATCATCCGCAAAACGCTATTCGTGGCACTTGCATCTGCCAATAATTGATTGAAATAGGCATCCGATAATTGCAATTGTTCAAAAAAATCGGGTACACTTGCTGCGTTTTGACAAGGTTCGGGTAAGATATTTTGGATATGCACATCTACCGCTTCCATCGCTAAACCTGATTCGCGGGCTAAAATGATTAATTTTCGTCGAACATCAATGCCATTTAAATCAATTCTCGGGTCTGGCTCTGTGTAACCTAATGCGCCCGCTTGTTTTACAATTTCAGAAAAAACACTATTTTGTTTGAAATTATTGAAAATATAACTCAATGAACCAGATAATACGCCCTCTATTTTCAAAATTTGGTCGCCTGATAACATCAAATCTTTCAAGGTCGAAATCACAGGTAAACCCGCGCCAACATTCGTTTCATATAAAAATTTCGCACCCCGCCGCCGCGCTATCTGATTGAGGTTCAAATACTTATCATATTCAGAAGAATTAGCCACTTTGTTGGGAGTCACAATCGAAATAGTTGCATCCAATATTTCTGCATAATAATCAGCAGGAGCTGTATCCGCCGTGCAATCAATGAAAATGGAATTGGGCAAATTCATGGATTTCATTTTTGAAACAAATTGGGGCAGGATTGCGCCATCCGTACTTGCCTCTAAGACCGATTGCCATTTTTTCAATGGAATCCCATTTTCCTCAAAAACCATTTTCGTCGTATTCGACAAACCAATGACTTTGATTTCAATCGCCCTATTTTCACGCAAAAAATCAGCTTGTTTGTGAATTTGACTCAATAAAGTTTTGCCTATCAAGCCGACACCCAACATAAAAAGATGCAAGGTTTTGGTATCAGATAAGAAAAAGGCTTCATGTAATGCGTTCAACGCCTTTGTTTCATTTTCCCGATTGATGACCACCGAAATATTCAACTCGGATGAACCTTGAGCGATTGCCACACAATTGACCCCATTTTTGCCTAAACCTTGAAATAATCGACCCGCAATCCCAGGACGATACCGCATATTTTCGCCCACAACTGCTATAACCGCTAAATCGGCTTCGATTTTGACAGCATCGACGGACTGATTTTGCATTTCAAATTCAAACGCTTTTTCAACAATTCGTTTAGAACGGCGTGCATCCGCAGGCATCACTGCCCAACTTATCGACGATTCCGAAGAACCTTGTGTTATCAAAATCACGTTCACACCGCCCGCCGCTAACGCGCCAAACAATCGTCCTGCAATCCCCGGCGTGCCAAATAAACCACTGCCTTGCAACGTCAATAACGAAATATTGCCAATGCTCGAAATCCCTTTGATGTCGTGACCATGTGGGTCGGATTGCGTAGAGATATACGTACCAACGAATTGTGGATTAAAGGTATTTTTAATGTAAAGCGGAATTTTCTTTGCTAACGCAGGTTGCAACGTTGGCGGATAGATGACTTTCGCGCCAAAATGCGACATTTCCATTGCCTCCGCGTAGGTCATTGTTGGAATGGTGAACGCTTGTTTGACTTTGCGCGGGTCGGCAGTCAATACGCCATCTACATCTGTCCAAATTTCGATGACTTCGGCATTCAGCCCCGCCGCCAAAATCGCTGCGGTGTAATCCGAACCGCCGCGCCCAAGCGTTGTTGTCAAACCGCCCATCGTCGAAGCGATGAAACCCGTCACCACTTGAATCGAAGGATGTACTTTATAATGTTCGGCAATCAACGCGTTTGTCGCTTCAAAATTGACTTTTGCCGCGCCGAAGGTTTTATCGGTTTTAATAATGCAGCGTGCATCCAAAAAGTCGGCAGGCATGCCCGCCGCCGACATCGCATGCGCAATGATGAAATTCGAGGCGCGTTCCCCAAAACTGACGACATAATCCATCGTCCGCGTCGAAGATTCACGTACTAAACTGATGCCTTTCAATAAGTTAAGTAACGCATTGCCACTTTCTTCGAGTGCGGGCAACACGTCTTGATAATGTTCGGGCGATAATAATTTTTTCGCCGTGTCCAAATGCCGCGTTTTAAATTGCTCGAATAAGACCATGTAGGACGCATCCGCGTTTTCGGCGCGTTTGCTCATGTCTAATAACGAGTCCGTTACGCCGCCAAAGGCAGAAAAAACAACCGTGAAAGGTATTTTTTTATCAAAATAACCTTTTTTAAGGATTTGGACGATATTTTGGATTCGTTCTGGTTTGGAAACAGACGAACCACCGAATTTTAGGACTTTCATGTTGATAAGTTAACTGGTTTTAATTTTTGAAATGCTTTGAATTAGGATTTTTTATCCTAATTCAAACGCTCTATAATAAGGCTTGTAGCCGCACCACCGCCATTGCAAATAGCTGCCATACCATATTTCGCCTTGTTTTGTTGCAAAACATTGTTCAAAGTCACCGCAATCCGCGCCCCAGAACACCCTAACGGATGCCCCAAAGAAACTGCACCACCATAGATATTCATTTGCGCAGGCGCAATATCCATAATTTGCGCAAACGCTAACGGAACGACTGAAAACGCTTCATTCACTTCAAAAAAATCAATATCGGAAGCCTTCAAACCTGCCAATTTCAACGCTTTTGGCGCAGCCAATGTCGGCGCAGTCGTAAACCAAAGCGGTTCACACGCCGCATCTGCATACGAAACGATGCGGGCTAACGGTGTCCAACCATATTTTTTAATGGCTTTTTCACTCGCCAAAATCACGGCGGCTGCCCCATCATTCAACGTAGAAGCATTTGCTGCGGTTACCGTTCCATCTTTGGAAAACGCAGGACGCAAGGTTGGTATTTTATCAAAAATAACATTTCTAAACTCTTCATCCTCAACCATTTGCAACACGGCTCCTTTTTTTTGAGGAATTTCAACCGATACGATTTCCTTTTTGAAATAACCTTTTTCCGTTGCCGCAGCCGCTTTTTTGTAAGAATCGGTTGCGTAAGCATCTTGTTGAGCGCGGGTAAATCCATATTTTTCCGCCGTTTTATCGCCCGAAATGCCCATTGCCGTATGATTATACGCGTCTTGCAAACCGTCTTTCACCAAACCATCCAAGATTTCGCCATTGCCGTAACGGTGTCCAAAACGGGCTTTCGGCAAATAATACGGTACTTGCGACATGCTTTCCATGCCGCCCGCCGCCACGACTTCATTCAAACCCAAAGCAATACTTTGTGCCGCCAATGCAATCGCTTTCAAGCCCGAAGCACAAACTTTATTAATCGTCGTGCAATCCACCGAATTAGGGATGCCCGCCGCCAACATCGCTTGTCGAGCAGGCGACTGACCCAAACCTGCGGATAACACATTGCCCATCAAAACTTCATCTAACACGTTGATAGCGTCAGGAATGTGGGCGATTGCGCCTTTGAGCGCGATTGCGCCCAATTGAATGGCTGTCAAATCTGCCAATTTGCCGCCAAAACTGCCTATCGGCGTGCGCGCCGTAGCCACGATATATACTGCTTTTGCCATTTTTTAAGAAAATGTGGTGATTGAAGGGACAAAATTAGCTTTTTTTTAGATTTTGCGTTCCAAACTGTTGTGTAAAAATAACTTTTGCCGAAACACTTGGTTTTAACAGCATTTTTTCCGCTTTGGAAATTTTTGAAATAGGATGCTGATGATTGGAAGGATAAAAAGGATCTTTTGAGTTCAAATTTGCGCTCTTCATCTGAAAATATCCTTAAAATCCTTGAAATCATCAAAATTATTTGAGTCTCTGACAATTTTTGTGGAAAGGCACGTTTCGGAAAACTTTCAACTTTCAAAAATATATTTTATATTGATAATCAATGGTTTATCTTGTCGCGTATGTTTCGGAAACCTTCAAGGTTTCCGAAACATACTCTTTTCCACAAAATTTGTCAGAGAGCCAATTGTTTTTTTGGAGAAGGGTGTAAAACAAATTGGGAGTTAAAGAATCGACAAAAAAACATCAGCTAAAAGATTGATTTTCAAGGTAGTATAACGTTTGGAGGGTTTTAAACCCTCCAAACGTTGTTGTCGATTATTTGACCTTAACCACTTATAAGTTTAAAAGGTTAAGCAGCCTGTCCCATTGCTTTCAAAAAGCGGAAATGAGAAGCAACTGCCTGATGCACACGCGGATATTCGACGTAATTCAAACCATATTCTTGACACACATCGCGGACAATATGAGCAATTTTTGGATAGTGTACATGACTGACTTTTGGGAACAAATGGTGTTCAATTTGATAATTCAACCCACCACAAAACCACGTAACGATTGGATTCGTGGTTGCAAAATTTGCAGTTGTTTGGATTTGATGAATTGCCCATTCATTTTCGATTTTGCCATTTTCAGCCATACTTGGAAAGTGCATATGTTCCACCGTATGCGCTAATTGGAAAACGATGCTGATTAAAAAACCAGTCACCGTTGCAAAAACGGTATAGCCAATCAAGCCTTTCACCCATCCCAAAACGTAAATCGGCAGGATAATCGCAAAAAATAAATTCAACCCTTTGCCTACCCAAAAACGCGTATGGTCTTGCCAAGAGATGTTTTTGATTTCCAAGACCCCAATTTTACGCGAAAAATATTTTTGATAATCCATCCAAAACATCCAACTAATATACATGATACAGTATAAAAAAGTAGCATAAATATGTTGGAAACGATGCGCAGGTTTCCAAGCCTGAGTGCTGCACATACGCATAAACGGTTGAATATCAATATCATCATCCACGCCATCGACGTTTGTGAACGAGTGGTGAATCGTATTATGTTTGATTTTCCAAAGAAAATCGTTGCCGCCGAGTATGTTCAACGTGAACGCAGCGACACTATTCAAGTTTTTGGACGTAGAAAAACTGCCATGTGCGCCATCGTGCATGACATTGAAACCAATGCCGGCACTCGAAACGCCCAACAAAGCAGCGAATATCAAGGACACACCGTCCGAGAAACCGCCAAAGACCGCAGCGTAATACACGCCAATTTGCATACTAATTAAAACAATTGCTTTCAAATAAAGCCGCCAATTGCCTGTTGAGGCAATCTGATTTTGCTCAAAATAGGTATTAACCCGTTGTTTGAGAATGAGGTGAAAATCAGGAGCGAGCGCGAAACGAGGCGTTTGCATGAGTTTAGTTAATTAAATTTTTTTAAAGACGCTTTTAGTTTGAATGAACTCTATGATTTGGGACGTGCAAAATGCGAAAAAGGATACTATGTGTGATACAATTGCAACGCGGATAACGCGGATTAGGCGAATGAGCGCGGATTTTTTGGAATGGATACTCAAAATCTATGTAAAATGTTTAAAAAAAATCCGCGTTCATCCGCCTAATCTGTGTTATCCGTGTTCCAATTGTATCACACTGCCAACAAGAAGTATATCTCTTTATGGCAATTTGCCAACATCACGCGGTAAAGATAGCTTTTTTTCCAATTATCTTTTAATTTTGCCGTATTTTCAGTGACATATTAATTATAAAAATGCTTCATTTCAAAGAATATGGTCAAGGTGAACCGGTATTGATTTTACATGGTTTATTCGGTACGGCGGACAATTGGCAATCGATTGCTAATCAATTAGCCCAAAAATTTACGGTGTTTGCGGTGGATTTGCGCAATCATGGACGCTCTTTTCATTCGGATGAACCGTTTAATTATGATGTGTTAGCCAATGATATTCAAGAGTTTATGGATGAAAATTGGTTGTATCAAACCCGTTTGATAGGGCATTCGATGGGCGGCAAAGTGGCGATGCAAGTCGCGCTCAATGACCCTGACCGCATTCAAAAATTGGTGGTGATTGACATCGCGCCGCGTGCTTATCGGAGTGGGCATGAGGCTATTTTTCGGGCGATGAACGGTTTGGATTTAAATCTTTTGAAAAATCGAACCGAAGCTGAATCGTTTTTAAGGCAGGAATTGGACAACGATGTGCCAACCGTTCAGTTTTTATTAAAAAATTTGTCGCGCCGACCGAGTAATGAAGGCGGTGGTTTTGAATGGAAAATGAATTTGCCTGTTTTGGAACGCGATTATGCGAATATTTTAAAACCAATTGGGTCGGATGAGCCGTTTGAAAACCCAACTTTATTTATCAGGGGCGGTTTATCGCGTTACATCAAGGATGAAGATACGCCCGAAATGGCAAAATTATTTCCAACAATGCGTTTGGAAACGATTCCAAATGCGGGACATTGGGTGCATGCGAATCAACCCGCGCTTTTGACCCAATTTT
>JAAFJT010000071.1 GCA_013298955.1 Chitinophagales bacterium | reverse complement strand
CCAATAATCATTCTGCGGGCAATGGATAGGGTTGCAACCTCGCCGACCTTTTGGAGCGGTTCTTTCAATTGAACTACTTAGATGGAGGGAAATTTTAAAAAATGTTTTTTTTAGATATGAATCTGAAAATAATTTTAACTTTGCCATCATTACCAATAAATCTCTTTTCACTGATGCAGACTAAATTACTCATCCTTTTATTTTTCGCGCTTGCGTTTATCACATGCAAAGATAAAATCGACCCAAATCCTGTGCCTGTCCCGAATCCTGTGCCCGGTTCAACCGCATTAACGGCTACCCCACAGCGCATCAATGGCAATCCTGCATTGGGCGAAGCCTTTATCAAAACGGGCAATTTTGCCTATGCGGGGATTCCATTGCGCGTTTTCCGACTTGCCAACAGTGCGCCTGTACCCAATGAATTGGGTCGGACGGGCGAAAATGCGACGATTGCTTACGATTATACGGCGGTTGACGCGTTCAATGGCGTAAAAGTCGTGTCTGCCAATTGTTTGAGTTGCCATGCGTCGTATTTGGACAATCAATTTGTCATGGGTTTGGGCAATACGATGATTGATTATACGAGTGATAACGCTTCGTTATTACCATTCTTGGATTTGATTATCACCAATCAATATGGAGCCAATTCGCCTGAATACGCCGCTTATGCACCGTTTCGCACGGCGGTCAAAGCCATTTCGCCCAATTTAATCATGCCAACACGCGGAGTCAATGCCGCCGATAAATTGGCAGCCGTCTTAGCCGCACACCGCAACAAAACGGATTTAACTTGGTTGCCAACGCCCCAATTTGCCATTCCGACCGAAGTAGTGCCAACGGACGTACCTGCTTGGTGGTTGCTCCGAAAGAAAAATGCGTTATATTACAATGCCAATGGACAAGGTGATTTTGCCAAAACGCTCATGGCAGCAGCGTTGTTGACGATAAAAGATTCGAGTTATGCCAGAACGATTGATGCCTCTTTTATAGATGTTGCCGCGTATTTAAAACAATTAAAAGCACCCGCCTACCCCAAAAACCTCGACCCTGCCAAAGCAATGGCTGGTAAACCCATTTTTGAGAAAAATTGCGCTAAATGTCATGGCACATATGATGCGCCCTCCACTTATCCAAATTTATTGATAGATGTTGCGACCATTCAAACAGACCCGACTCTGGCGCAAATGCACCAAACGTATAGTCAATACAATGGTTGGTTCAATGAAAGTTGGTTTGGTCAAGGCAGCAGTAAAGGGCATTTGCAACCAACGAATGGTTATATCGCGCCGCCCTTAGATGGGGTTTGGGCAACTGCGCCGTATTTGCACAATGGCTCTGTGCCTGATTTGTTCACATTGCTCAAAAGCAGTGAACGTCCTCCGTTTTGGACGCGTTCTTTTACGGCAACCGATTATAATTATACGCAAATGGGGTGGAATTATACTAAAAAGACCGCTATGGATACGGGTATTTACGATACCACCAAGAAAGGTTATGCCAATACAGGACATACATATGGTGATTTTTTGACAGATACAGAACGATATAATTTAATTGAATATTTAAAAGGATTGTAAATGGTTAAGGTTAAATAATGGACACAGCGTTTGGGGCAAAATTCCTGTCCTTTACCCACAAGATTTGCCCCCCTGTATGCCCTAAGCTATCAAGCCCAACCTGAACAATTCAAATAATAAGTCTAAATTTCCTGACTACCAAATTTAGACTTATTATTTGTCAAAACCCAATCGAACTCCTGACCGAACCAACGCATTATATACATTTTTCGACAATTCTGCCACTACTGCATCATGATTTGCCACCGCGACAGGCACTTGAATACTAATCGTGTAGCCTCCATTTTCAAAATGGACAAACTTGATTTCCGCCGCCATGCTTTTATCAATTTGCTCAATGGTTTCGATTTCCCTTTCTATCAAACGTTGTACGATTTCAAAATCCGTCCCATAATGAATGGGAATCACAATATCCGTTTTCAAGATTTTATTGGTGGTCAAATTGCCAATAATCCCATTCACGGCGGTCGAATTTGGAATAATAATTGTTTTTTTCTGCGAATTGACAATGATTGTATGGAAAATCTGGATTTCACTCACCGTTCCATTCTGTCCTTGAATGCTCACTTTGTCGCCTACGCGGTACGGTTTGAAAATTAAAACCATCACGCCCGCCGCAAAATTGCTCAAACTGCCTTGCAATGCCAATCCTATCGCAAATGCCGCCGATGCCAAAATGGTCACAAAAGAGGTCGTTTTGATGCCCACCATCTCCGCAACAGACAGTAATAACAACACTTTCATCACGACATTGACCATTGAAGTCAAAAAAGGACGTAAATCGCGGTCTAATCGGGATTTATCCATCGCCGCCCGTAAAAAAACCATTAATTGACCGATGAGCCAAAATCCCGCAAATAGGATAACGGTTGCTCGGATAAAACGGGGTGCTTCCTGCAAGATCATTTCTAAAAAACGACTTGTTACTTCCAAATAATTCATTCCATTTGAGTTTTAAAATACATTATAAATTGTATATTTTTTTAATCTAAAAATAGGGAACGCACCAACGTCGGCGAGGTTGAAACCTCGCCGACGTTAATATAATCATAGCGCAAAGTTCTATTTTTTTATCATAATTTTAAGTTTTTTTATTTTGCAAACATATAGAAATCTATATGTTTGCAAAATAAAAAAAAATTGTGAGAAAATACCTATCTTTGCGCTGTTTTTAAGTTGGTTACAAGCGGTGCGTGACCCTGTTTTCGCCCGTTTTATCAAAAATCTCGATTACCTAACCTAATTTGCTTGACCGGTTATGACCTTCGATATTAAAATGCTCAAGGCGTTCTATAAGACTTACGCCAACAAAATTGGAGCAGCCCGTGACCGTCTCGGTCGCCCGATGACGCTTGCTGAAAAAATCCTTTACGCGCATTTACACCCCGATTCGCCTTTGGCGGATTATAAACGCGGGCAGGATTACGTGTTTTTCGCGCCTGACCGTGTTGCCATGCAAGATGCAACGGCTCAAATGGCGTTGTTACAATTCATGATGTGTGGGCGTAAAAAAGTGGCGGTGCCTTCAACGGTGCATTGTGACCACTTAATCCAAGCTAAAGTCGGTGCTACTGCCGATTTGGTGCGCGCTGAATCAGAAAATTCGGAAGTTTATAACTTTTTACGGGAAGTTTCTAATAAATATGGTCTCGGTTTCTGGAAACCGGGTGCGGGGATTATCCATCAAATTGTGTTGGAAAATTACGCCTTTCCGGGCGGGATGATGATTGGTACGGATTCACACACGGTGAATGCAGGTGGTTTGGGCATGGTGGCGATTGGCGTTGGCGGTGCGGATGCGGTGGATGTGATGTCTGGCATGGCATGGGAATTGAAAATGCCGAAACTCATTGGGGTCAAATTGACGGGTAAACTGTCGGGTTGGACTGCTCCGAAAGACGTAATTTTGAAAGTAGCTGGTATTTTGACCGTGAAAGGCGGGACGGGCTGCATTGTGGAATACTTTGGCGAAGGCGCGGAGGCGATGTCTGCCACTGGCAAAGGCACGATTTGTAATATGGGCGCGGAAATCGGAGCAACGACTTCGCTTTTCGGCTATGACCCAACCATGCACAGTTACCTCAAAGCGACAGGCAGAGCCGATGTTGCGAAATTGGCGAACTCTGTGGGCATGGAATTGACGGGCGACCCGGCGGTCTATCGCAATCCTGAACGGTATTTCGACCAAGTGATTGAAATCAATCTTTCGGAACTCGAACCGCATATCAATGGTCCGTTTTCTCCCGATTTGGCTTGGCCCATTTCTAAATTTGCGGCAGCAGTGCGTGAAAAAGGGTATCCACAGAAATTATCAGTTGGTTTGATTGGGTCTTGCACCAATTCTTCGTATGAAGATTTGGATAGAGCCGCGTCTTTGGCGCAGCAGGCAACCGAAAAAGGATTGACGGCAAAAGCAGAATTTACGATTACGCCCGGTTCGGAATTGATTCGATTTACCGTTGAACGCGATGGTTTGTTGGATAAATTTTCTAATATCGGTGGGATGGTTTTGGCAAATGCTTGTGGACCGTGTATCGGTCAGTGGGCGCGTCATGGGGCAGAAAAAAAAGAAAAAAATAGTATTATCACGTCTTTCAACCGCAATTTCTCGAAACGCGCGGATGGGAATCCGAATACGCATTCTTTCGTAGCGTCTCCAGAAATCGTGACGGCGATGGCGATTGCGGGCGATTTGACTTTCAATCCATTGACGGATACGTTGACGAATAACAAAGGCGAACAAGTTCGATTGGATCCACCACATGGGGCAGAATTGCCGCCAAATGGTTTTGGCGACCTTTCGTTGGAAGATGCAGGGTATATTGCGCCGCCGCGTTTCGGCACGAAATTGACGGTGACGGTGAATCCGACCTCGAAACGCCTTCAATTATTGACACAATTTAAACCGACTGTTGCATCTGAATTAAAAGGCATGCGTTTGTTAATCAAAGCGAAAGGCAAATGTACGACCGACCATATTTCGATGGCGGGTCCATGGTTAGAATTTAGAGGACATTTAGAAAACATATCTAATAATTGTTTAATTGGTGCAATCAATTCGTTCAATGACGAAGCGAATAAAGTATTGAATTTCAATACCAATCAATATATGGCGGTGCCAGCATCGGCGCGGGCGTATCAAGCGGCGGGTGTGAGTACGATTGTTTTTGGGGAAGAAAATTATGGAGAAGGCTCTTCCCGCGAACATGCGGCGATGGAACCGCGCTTTTTGGGTGTGAAAGCGGTGATTGTGAAATCTTTTGCGCGCATTCATGAGACCAATTTGAAAAAACAAGGGATGTTGGGTTTGACTTTTGCCAATCCTGCGGATTACGACAAGGTGCGTCAAGACGATACGATTGACATCACAGGAACGGAGGAATTTGAAGCAGGCAAAAATTTGAACGTCGTTTTACACCATGCAGACGGCACTACCGAAGCATTTGAAGTGAAACACACGTTTAATAAACAACAAATTGCTTGGTTTACAGCAGGTTCGGCGTTGAATAAGATTCGTCAAGATATAGGATTGAGTTAATCATTAGCATCGTGAATGACTGAATTACAAGGAATCAAAGACTTAAATGTATTGTTTTTCCCAAAATCAAGCATTTAAGTCCTTGATTCTTTGAAATTTTTTTTTTCCTAATTGGAATAAAAATTCAAAATTAAGATAATCAATTGATTTTCAATGGGAAGAGCATTTGAATACCGGAAAGCCTCTAAGCTGAAACGCTGGGCAAGTATGGCTAAAAATTTTACAAAAGTAGGTCGGGAAATCGCTATTGCCATAAAAGAAGGCGGTGGAGACCCGAATTATAACGCTCGTTTGCGAATCGCTATCCAAAACGCTAAAACGTTTAATATGCCGAAAGCAAATGTCGATAATGCGATAAAGCGAGCGACTTCTAAAGATGCGGAAAATTATGCGGAAGTCGTTTATGAAGGCTACGCGCCACATGGCATTGCGGTCATCATCGAGACAACGACGGACAATCCGACTCGCACGGTAGCGAATATTCGGATGTATTTCAATCGGGCGCATGGTTCTTTGGGAACTTCCGGCTCGGTCGATTACATGTTTACGCGCAGAGGCATCTTTAAAATTAAGAAAAATGGGTTGGAATTGGAGGAAATTGAGTTGGATTTGATTGACCATGGCTTGGATGAGGTCAAAGAGGAAGAAGATGAATATATCCTTTACACCCCTTTTACGGATTTCGGTGCGATGCAAAAAGCATTGGAAGAACGCAAAATTGAGGTTATCAGTGCGGAATTACAACGCATTCCTTCCGTTTTGAAACAATTGACCGATGAACAAGCGGAAGATGTCATCAAATTTATGGACAAATTGGAAGATGATGAAGATGTTGCCAATGTGTTTCACACGATGGATATGGGCGAGTAATTAATTTGAATCAGGAATAAAGGAATGTTAGGAATGAAGGGCGTATGTGTCCTTCATTCCTACTTCAAAAAATTATATTTTCGCAAACAGCAATCTCATATCTGTTTTTTCCAAAACGATGCGTTCAATATCTTTAATATGAATGCGTTCTTGTTTCAAGGTATCGCGGTCTCGAATCGTAACGGTTTGATTTTCAAGGGTTTCAAAATCAACAGTGATGCAAAACGGTGTTCCAATCGCATCTTGACGGCGATAACGGCGACCAATCGCATCCTTATCATCATATTGACAATCGACCGAAAATTTCAAATGATTGAAAATATCCAACGCTGCTTTGGTCAATTCCTCTTTGTTTTTCAACAACGGCAATACGGCACATTTAATGGGCGCAATCGCAGGATTGATTTTTAAAACAATCCGTGTTGAATCTTCTCCTTGTGCATCGGGAACGGTTTCCTCCACAAATGCCCGCGAAAGGGTTGCCAAAAACATCCTATCGCAACCAACCGACGTTTCGACCACAAACGGCGTATAACTTTCGTTCAATTCAGGGTCAAAATAACTCAATTTTTTGCCCGAAAGTTTGGCATGTGCGCCCAAATCGAAATCTGTCCGCGAGTGTATGCCTTCCAATTCTTTGAAACCAAAAGGAAATTCGTATTGAATATCCACCGCCGCATCTGCGTAATGTGCCAAATGATCATGGTCTTTGAACCGCAATTTCTCTTGCGGTGCGCCGAGTGCCAAATGCCAATTCATCCGCGCTTGCTTCCATTTGGCAAACCATTCTTGTTGCGTGCCGGGACGAATGAAAAATTGCATCTCCATTTGTTCAAATTCGCGCATGCGGAAAATGAATTGTCTTGCCACGATTTCATTCCGAAACGCTTTACCAATTTGTGCAATACCAAACGGAATCTTTTGACGGGTGGACTTTTGTACATTTAAAAAATTAACAAATATCCCTTGTGCCGTCTCGGGACGCAAGTATAATTTGCCTTCTTCGCCCGCAATATTGCCCAATTGCGTATGAAACATTAAGTTAAATTGGCGCACATCCGTCCAATTCCGCGAACCCGTTTCGTCTGCAATTTCCAAATCTTCTATAATCGCTTTCAATTCCACCATATTGCTCGTGCGCATCGCTTCGCCCAAGCGTTTGTCAATCGTATCATGTTGATTTTGATATTCGACCACACGCGGATTCGTTGCCCGAAATTGCGCCTCATCGAAACTCGCCCCAAAGCGTTTTGCCGCTTTTTCAACCTCTTTTTTGATTTTATCCTCGATTTTTTTTAAATGATCCTCAATCATCGCATCTGCCCGATAGCGTTTTTTAGAATCTTTATTATCCACCAAAGGGTCATTGAACGCATCGACGTGACCGGATGCTTTCCACGTTTTCGGGTGCATGAATATCGCGCAATCCAAGCCCACAATATTTTCATGCAATTGCACCATGCTTTTCCACCAATACGCTTTCAAATTGTTTTTCAACAAAACCCCATACGGACCATAATCATACACCGCGCTCAATCCATCATATACTTCGCTCGAAGGATATATAAAACCATATTCTTTACAATGCGCAACGAGTTTTTTAAAAACATCATCTTGGCTTTGGGTTTTGACTTTAGTACTCATAATCAATTGAAAATTAATAAATTAGGATATAACAATTCCTATTTCGGCTTTTGATTTAGCGTTTGGCGTAAGTTCAAAAAGCCAAAGTGAAAGTTGCTGAATATTTATAATAAATCTGTTAACTCATGCAAATTCAATAATTGCATGGTTTTCGCATCCACGATAGCGATAAAATGCACTTGTCCAGCCTCTCCTTGCCGCGCTTCGACGACAAATTGATTGGGTTTGGACTTATCTTCTACAACTGAATAGGTCAAAGATTGTTTACTTTTTTGCAAAATCTGCTCCACTGCCAACACATGTGGGCTAAGACTGACCATTTTAATAATCTTTTTTTGCGTATCCGCAGGTAATTTTCGGGCAGAATCCAGTGCGCCGACCATCGAACCTGCTGCATTTTTCAATTGCGTTGTCGGATTCAACTCCGAAGCCGTGACCACA
Organism: Chitinophagales bacterium; assembly: GCA_013298955.1. GTDB lineage: Bacteria > Bacteroidota > Bacteroidia > Chitinophagales > Saprospiraceae > JAAFJT01. Next base: position 12,555 of record JAAFJT010000071.1, on the reverse strand, counting down.
GGCGATTGCGAAGTGGAAGCCGAATTGCCATTATCATTCGTACAAGCCGTTAACAAAACAGCCTGGAGGCATAAGATTTTAGAAATTAGTTTCATCGTAGAGAAAAGTTTTTTGTTTTAAAATTTCGGAAAAACAAATAAGAAATCTTTTATTTTAAGTAGTTAAGGGTAAAAATCGACAAGAAAAAATCTACTAAAATACTGATTTTCAATATATCATAACATTTCGTATACCGTTTGGAGGGTTTGAAACCCTCCAAACGTTGTTATCGAAACGCTTAAAATTTCGTAAATTTTTCAAATTTACGAAATTTGTCGCATAAAATTTCGTAAATTTGAAAAATTTACGAAATTTGTCGCTCCACTCGCTTTATTATCCAATTTTATAACTCAGAAGTATTATAAAACTGTATTTTCGGGTGATTTTCTTGCGCCACCTGCATTGCCCATGCCGATTCTGCCAAAAAAACTAATTTTCCATCTTTATCCCGCGCCATATCGCGGCGGCGGCGTTCATACAGCTCGTCAATCGCTTTTTTGTCGGTCGAATGCACCCAATACGCTTTGTGCAATTGCACGGGTTCATATTCAAAACTTGCCCCATATTCATGTTTCAAACGGTACTGAATTACCTCAAATTGTAACGCTCCAACTGTCCCAATAATCTTGCGTCCATTAATATCTTTGGTGAACAATTGCGCAACGCCTTCATCCATCAATTGTTCCAAACCTTTATGTAACTGCTTGGTTTTCATAGGGTCTGTGTTCAACACATAGCGAAATTGCTCAGGTGAAAATCTTGGAATCCCTTTGAAATGCAGCACTTCTCCTTCTGTAATCGCGTCTCCAATCTTGAAATTACCTGAATCGTACAAGCCCACAATATCGCCCGGATAGGCTTCATCAATGACCGATTTTTTATCTGCCATGAATGCTGTCGGATTGGAAAAACGCATTTTTTTGTTATTTCGGACGTGCAAATAATTGACATTTCGTTCAAATTTACCCGAACAAATGCGCAAAAAAGCGATTCTATCCCGATGATTCGGATCCATATTCGCATGGATTTTGAAAATAAAACCAGTAAATTTGGCTTCATCGGGTGCAACAAAACGCTCTTCGGTTTCACGCGGTAGCGGAGTCGGCGCGATTTGCGTAAAGCAATCTAACAATTCTTTTACCCCAAAATTATTGACCGCCGAACCAAAAAACACAGGTGAAATCTCGCCAGAACGATAGGTTTCAGGGTCAAACGGGTCATAAATGGATTCGACCATTTCCACTTCTTCGCGCAAGGTTTTGGCAGCGCGTTCATTGATAAGTTCGTCTAAACGCGGGTCTGCTAAATCTTCAATAATCGTTGTTTCATCTTCAAACTGTTTAGAATGAGCGCGAAACAAAGATAATTTTTGTTCATACATATTATAAACCCCTTGAAAACTTTGTCCCATGCCCACGGGCCAACTCAACGGACGGACTTTCAAACCCAATTTTTGTTCGACTTCATCCAACAAATCAAAGGCATCTTTGCCCTCTCTATCCAACTTATTGATGAAAACAATAATCGGCGTTTTGCGGCGGCGCGAAACAGCAACCAGTTTTTCGGTCTGACTTTCTACGCCTTTCGCTACGTCAATGACGACAATGACGCTATCCACCGCCGTCAAAGTACGATACGTATCTTCGGCAAAATCTTGGTGACCGGGCGTATCTAAAATATTGATTTTCAAATTATTATAATCAAAAGCCATGACCGACGTAGCCACAGAAATCCCGCGCTGCCGTTCAATTTCCATAAAATCGGAAGTCGCATGTTTTTTAATTTTATTGCTTTTGACTGCGCCCGCGATTTGAATCGCGCCGCCGAATAAAAGTAATTTTTCGGTCAAGGTGGTTTTGCCCGCATCGGGGTGGCTGATGATGCCGAAAGTACGCCGTTTATTGATTTCGATAGAGATTGACATGATAATTTTAAAATTTGTGCCGCGAAAGTACGTTTTTTTTGCGAAATGGCTTCAAAAATCAAGCGATTTCGATACTTTTGTCAGCCCTTAAATGGGTAGAGCATCTGTTTCGGAAACCTCGAAGGTTTCCGAAACAGATTCTCTACCCAATACTATTTTTCTATTTAAAACGACCTGCATAACATGAGTTATTACTTACAAGCATAAGAGAGCGAGAAGTTGCGTCAAGTTTAAACTTTGACGCAACTTGGGTTATTTATGTTTTGATGCTGCTTTAATTTATCACTGTAAAATCCAAATACTTATGCAATGCTTTTGGTATATGAATCCCTTCTGCGGTATTATTATTTTCCAACAAACACGCCATAATACGCGGCAATGCCAATGCCGAACCATTCAACGTATGCAATAAATGCACCTTATTATGGCTATCTCGGTAACGGGCTTTCATGCGATTGCTTTGAAATGTCTCGAAATTGGAGACCGAACTCACCTCCAACCACCGTTGTTGCGCGCCTGACCATGCTTCAAAATCGTACGTCATAGCTGCCGCACTGCCCATATCCCCACTACACAACCGCAAAATCCGATACGGCAATTCCAATTTTTTCATCAATAAACAGACATGATCCAACATATCCATTAAAATCTTATAAGAATGGTCTGGATGTACAAACTGCACAATTTCAACCTTATCGAACTGATGTACCCGATTTAACCCGCGCACATGCGCCCCATACGAACCCGCTTCCCGTCGAAAACAAGGCGTATAACCCGTCATCCGAAGCGGCAAATCAAATTCTTTCGTAATCGTATCGCGCATTATATTCGTAATCGGCACTTCTGCCGTCGGAATCAAATACAAATCATCTTTGGTCACATGGTACATTTGCCCTTCTTTATCTGGTATTTGCCCGGTGCCGCGCGCACTCGCCTCATTGACGAGCAACGGCGGTTGCACTTCTTCATAACCCGCTTTTTGCGCTTGGTCTAAGAAAAAATTGATTAAAGCGCGTTGCAATTTCGCCCCTTTTCCGCGATAAACGGGGAAACCAGCACCTGTCAATTTGACACCCAATTTTAAATCAAACAAATTGTATTTTTCACCCAAATCCCAATGATTGGAAGGAGCCATCCCCGAAACCACAGGCGGTTTTGGCAACGATTTTTCCCAAGGTCGGAATACCTCATTTTGGTCTGCCGAAGTGCCATACACCACCAAATCATGGGGCAAATTGGGCAAAGGCAATAATTGCTCCTCCAAAGCGGCGGTTGCTTCTGCCATCACCGCACTTGCCACTTTGACCCGTTCTTTTGCCGCCGCAACCTGTGGTTTGAGGGCTTCTGCTTGCCCTTTTTTGCCCGATTTCATCAAAACACCCACTTCCCGGGAAAGATTATTGACTTCAGCCGCCGCCTCATCATTGATAAGTTGCGCTGCTTTGCGTTTATCGTCCAATTCCAACACCTTGTTTAGAAGGACTTCTATCTGTTCGGCAGTAAATTGCCGTTTTTTTAACCCCGCTCTCAGGCGTTCAGGTTGTTCTCGAAAAAAAGAAATTTGAAGCATAAGGCATTTGTGGTTTTTTGCAATTGCATTTTAAAAAAACAATACAAATGCAAACAATCAAACCGATTGATGTTACTAATTGTCCCCCATTTCGTCCAAAAAGAGTCTTATACAGGGTATGAAAAAAAAAAAATTAATTTTTTGCAAAGATAGTATTTGCAATTCAAAATAAAAGTGTAATTTTGCGTCATCAAAATAATGCACACCGTATTCGGACTTTCTTATCCTCGACGGACGCTTCGTTTCGTAACCGCATATTATGAATAGCTTCCACTTTGATAAAGCACGTCGTTCTACTTTGACAAAAGTTGGGTAATATTCAATCAAGAAAAAAAAATTTCCAATACGGTTTTCATTGCAACGCGAAGCAAAGCAAGGCAGCGTTGAAAAACAACTTTCATCTGAGATTTTACAATCTTTTTTCAAACCGCGTCTATTTCCATTACAAAAATTTCCGAAAATTTATTGGAGAATTTTAAAAAAAGGAATGACATCGGCATCTTACTTGTGTATGTGTATTAATAATATTTTTTTATATTCCTAAGTATCTTGTAACCAAAGATTTACACATTTTTATTTAAAATAATTCAAATGTTTAAATCCCTTTAATCAGGAATGCCCACAGCCGTTTCTCTACCCTTGTATCCTTTTCGTTTTGTTATTTGGAATGCACAGATTTGGAGAAGCCCCCCAAGCAGCGAAATCGCTCAAAACCTTATTTTTTTACATCAAAATTGTTAAAACAAATTATTAAAATCGTTTTAGTATCCTGTACTTCCCTGCATGCCCGATTGTGCCGAATCGTCTGATGAGACCATTCGCAGGTATTTTATTATAAAATAAAGTAATTATTAAAATATTGATAATCAATGGCTTCTGAGAATAATAACCGAGCTTTATGACCGAACACCTATTTACCAATCACGGACAGTTTTAAAAAAAACAACAAAATTTTCACCGACCAATTATGTATGATATTTTGCAGTTGAACGAAATGCTCTTACAAGAGCTGCGAGAAGTAGCCGAAAAATTGGGGATTTCCGATTTCCGAAAAATGACGAAAAAGGATCTTATCTACCAAATTTTGGATGCTCAGGCGGTCTCCTCCGACAAAAAGACTAAACAACCTGAGTTACTCGTTGAAGACAATAATCCTTATGAGAAAAATTCTTTAAAAATGGCTCTTGGAAAATCTCCTTTTGATAACAGGGACAGAGACAAGGATAAGGACAAAGATGCAAGTCGCCGTCCGCGCCTTACGCGCCCCACTTCGGGACCTACGAGTGGCCCCTCTCCACTCAATATGCCGCAGTTGAACACGAAAAATGACCGCGATAAGCGTTTTAAAATGAAAGAGGATACGGATCCTTTTAATTCTGAATTGTTTACGAATCATATTGCGCAATCAAGTGTGCCGCCTACGCCACCGCAATCTATGCCTATGGATGATATTCCAGAAGCCTTAATGGGCGATTTCGGACCCGATAATGATGATGATGATGATGGATACATCAATCCTGCGTTGATTGATGAGGATATTCCATCGCCAGATGATGATTTTGACTTTTTACCACCGATTACGGATAGAAATCGGGATAAACGCCGCCGTCAACATGATGAGGATGGGCAGCCCAAATTTAATATTGATTTGGATGGGGTGATTGAAGGGGAAGGCGTATTGGAAATGATGCAGGATGGTTATGGTTTTTTGCGTTCTGCGGATTACAATTATTTGACTTCGCCCGATGATATTTACGTTTCGCCTTCTCAGATAAAACTTTTTGGTTTAAAAACAGGCGATGCAGTGCGCGGTGCAATTCGCCCGCCGAAAGAAGGGGAGAAATATTTTGCCTTGCTTAAAGTGTCCAGAATCAATGGTTTAGACCCAAAAGATGTGCGCGACAGGGTTCCTTTTGATTATCTAACACCGTTGTTTCCAAACGAAAAGTTTAAATTAACAACCGACCCGAAAGGACGTGATATTGCGGCTCGATTGATTGATTTGTTTACACCGATTGGAAAAGGACAGCGCGGTTTGATTGTGGCACAACCGAAAACGGGAAAAACATTTTTATTGAAAGACCTTGCCAATGCGATTTCTAAAAATCATCCAGAATGTTATATGATTGTCCTCTTGATTGATGAGCGTCCAGAGGAGGTCACGGATATGAAGCGGTCTGTGAAAGCGGAAGTGGTGGCTTCAACGTTTGATGAAGCGGCTGAAAACCATGTGCGCGTAGCCAATATTGTGTTGGAAAAAGCGAAACGGATGGTCGAATCGGGACATGATGTGGTGATTTTATTGGATTCGATTACGCGTTTGGCGCGAGCCTATAATACGGTGGCTCCTGCGTCGGGCAAAGTTTTGTCAGGTGGTGTGGAAGCGAATGCGCTTCAAAAACCGAAAAAATTCTTTGGTGCGGCTCGAAAAATCGAAAATGGTGGTTCTTTAACGATTTTGGCGACGGCTTTGATTGATACAGGGTCGAAAATGGACAGCGTTATCTTTGAGGAATTTAAAGGAACGGGTAATATGGAATTGCAATTGGATAGAAGTTTGTCGAACAAACGCTTGTATCCTGCGATTGACCTTATCAAATCCAGTACGCGCCGCGATGATTTGTTGCTCGACCGCGATACGATTCAACGGATGTTCTTACTTCGCAACCATCTTGCGGATATGAAGCCCGAAGAAGCCCTCGAATTTATGATGAAACATATCCAACATACGACGCGCAATGAAGAGTTTTTAAATTCGATGAATAGTCGATAATGGATACGATTTGAATTAAGAAGGAAGGTATGTTAGGGTTAAATACGAATGGGCTTGATTTTTTTTAGAAAAAATCAAGCCCATTCGCATTTAACCCAAGTTGCGCGGTAATGCCGCCTACGGCGGAAAAAAGTTTTTTTAAGGGCGTGTGTATTTTGTTTTTAAAAATTTACGAAGCAAAATTTTTAAAAACAAAACACACACGCCCTTATTTCCTTCTTTTGGGGCGGCGAAGCCGCCTACTGCACAACTTGGGTTAACCCATGTTTTTAATTTTTACATTGAAATTCAATTTTAAACAAATATAATTTTAAACTATGGCGATGAATCCTGCATTAGCAACAACCTTTTCGTATAAAAGCCTATAATCTCCGCTCTTTTTATAATGTCCAAAAAAATTATTGAATGTCCAAAAATTGCTTATTTTTGCGCTTCTACTCAACTAAATCAGTCAACGGATGAAAAAAATGACTTTTTTTAAGGAGACGCTTAAAAATTGGCGTACAACGGGTGCGATTGTCCGAAGTTCCCAATATTTGTGTCAAGAAATGTTGCGCCCGATTGATTTTCAACAGGCTGCGGTCATCATCGAATTGGGGGCGGGTGATGGCGTTTTCACCCACGAATTGTTGAAAAAGATGCGTCCTGATGCCCGTTTATTGTGTTTTGAGATTCAGCCTGTCTTTTGCGAAGTCCTGCGCGAAGTCAAAGACCCACGTTTTATTTTGATTGAGGATTCCGCAGAATTGGTTGAAATGTACATGGCGCGGTATGAGTTGACCCAAGCCGATTATGTCCTTTCTGGGATTCCGTTTGTTTCTTTGCCTGATGAATTATCGTATTCGATTGTGGGCAATTGTTATAAAGTATTGAAAAAAGGTGGTTTATATATTCAATTTCATTATGCTACGTTTATCAAAAAGATGTATTACAAGATTTTTGGCAACGTCGATATATCCTTTGTTCCGTTGAATTTCCCACCTGCATTTGTGATGATATGTGAAAAAAAATAAAAATGTTAAAACAAGATATTCGACTCCTTACGCGGGCTCAATTGGAAGCAGCTTTATTGGAAATGGGGCAACCGCGTTTCCGAGCGCGTCAAATTGGGGATTGGCTTTGGAAAAAATCAGTTACGTCTTTCGAGGAAATGACGGATTTATCGAAACATTTGCGCGGCGTTTTAAACGAAAAGTTTGAAATAAAGGCGGTTTTGTTGGATAAAGTGCAATTTTCGGCGGATGGAACGGTGAAAAGTCGATTGCGCCTACATGATGGTTTTTTGATAGAATCGGTTTTGATACCTGTGCCAGAAGATGAGCGTTATACGGCATGCGTTTCGTCGCAAGTCGGTTGCAGTTTGACGTGTAAATTTTGTGCAACGGGCAAAATGGGGCGTTTGCGCAACCTCGACCCTGCCGAAATTTACGACCAAGTGGTGTTGACCAATCGGCAATCGATGGAACGTTACGGGCATCCCTTGACGAATATTGTGTATATGGGCATGGGCGAACCGTTGCTGACGTATAAAAATGTAATGCAAAGTATTGAGTGGATTACGAGTCCTGACGGATTAAATATTTCGCCCAAGCGTATCACGGTTTCGACGGCGGGCATTGCCAAAATGATTCGGAAATTGGCGGATGATGGGGTGAAATTCAACCTTGCGCTCTCATTACACGCGGCAGATGATACCAAACGCAATGAAATTATGCCGATTAATGAGCATAATAATTTGGAAGCGTTGGTTTCGGCATTGGATTATTTTTATCAAAAAACGAAAAATCGGATTACGTTTGAATACATTGCGTTCCGAAATTTCAATGATTCGTTGCAAGATGCGGCGAATTTGGTTAAAATTTGTCGAAAAATCCCTGCGCGAGTGAATATTATTGAGTATAATCCGATTGATAATGCCGAATACGAAAAGGCGGATGATACAATGATTGACCGATTTGCGCAACATTTGCGCGATAATCGGGTGGCGGTGACGGTTCGGAAAAGTCGTGGAAAGGATATTGATGCCGCGTGTGGACAATTAGCCAATAAGCAATAATATTTTTAGTGCGATACAATGGAAACACGGATGACACGGATTGAGCAGATTTGCACGGATTTTTTTATTTTGATATAAGTTTACAATTGGCATCTATTTAAAAAATAAAAAATCCGTGCAAATCTGCTCAATCCGTGTCATCCGCGTTCCAATTGTATTATTATTAAATATAATAGTATTTATAAACCATTAATTATCAATTTATAATGAAGATTCAAAAACGGATTGCTGTGCTTGCAGGAGACGGCATCGGACCCGAAGTGATTGACCAAGCGATTAAAGTTTTGAAAGCGGTGGAAAAGACTTTTGGGGTTGATTTTATTTTCAAAAAAGGTTTAGTTGGGGCGGCGGCGATAGATGCTACGGGCAATCCGCTTCCTGACGAAACAATCGCTCTTTGTGAAAAAAGTGACGCAATTTTATTTGGTGCTATCGGAGACCCCAAATATGACAATGACCCGAATGCCAAAGTCAGACCTGAACAAGGTTTGTTAAAATTGCGCAAAACGATGGGGCTTTTTTCCAATATCCGTCCTGTAAAAGCCTACGATACGTTGTTACACATTTCGCCGCTTAAAGCGGACAACATCAAAGGCGTTGATTTTGTGGTGTATCGGGAGTTGACGGGCGGGATTTATTTTGGCAAAAAAACGCGTAGTGCGGACGGTCAACATGCCTCTGATTTATGCGAATATTCCGCGCCCGAAGTGGAACGCATTGCAAATCAAGCATTTATGGCGGCACGGTTGCGGCGCAAAAAGGTGACTTTGGTGGATAAAGCCAATGTTTTAGAGACCTCTCGGTTGTGGCGCGATGTGGTGAAAAAATTGGCAGTTTCGTATCCCGATATCGAATTAGACTTTTTGTTTGTGGATAATGCGGCGATGCAAATGATTTTGAATCCGCGTCAATTTGATATTATCCTTACAGAAAATATGTTTGGCGACATCATCAGCGATGAAGCGAGTGTGATTACGGGTTCTTTGGGTTTGTTGCCGTCTGCGAGTGTGGGCGCGAAAACGGCGATGTTTGAACCGATTCATGGTTCGTATCCACAAGCGGCAGGCAAAAATATTGCAAATCCGATGGCAACTATCCTTTCTGCGGCAATGATGTTGGACTATTTTGGGTTGCACGAAGCAGCAGAAGCGATACGCAAATCCGTAGATGTCTTGTTGGAGCAAAATATTGTTACGAAAGAATTGAATTGGGAAAAATATTATTCTACAACAGACATTGGTAATCGGGTGGCTGAACTCATTTTAAAACACAACCCTGTAAACACATAGGACACATAGAAGGACATAGGACACATAGGACACATAGATGCATTTTTCGAGGAATGTAGCATTCCCCAAGAAATGCACCTATGTGTCCTATGTGTCCTATGTCCTTCTATGTGTCCTATGTGTTAAAATGATAGATTATGAAAGTTGCAATTATAGATTATGGTGCGGGCAATGTCCGTTCCGTTTTGTTCGCATTGGAACGTTCCTATGTGTCCTATGTGTCCTATGTCCTTCTATGTGTCCTATGTGTTAAAATGATAGATTATGAAAGTTGCAATTATAGATTATGGTGCGGGCAATGTCCGTTCCGTTTTGTTCGCATTGGAACGTTTGGGCGTTGAAGCCGTTTTGACAGACGATTTTCAAACCATTTGTTCCGCAGATAAAATTATTTTTCCCGGTCAGGGTGAAGCGCGGGCGGCGATGCGACAATTGCAAGCACGCGGTTTGGATAAACTGATTCCGCAATTGAAACAACCGTTTCTTGGCATTTGTATCGGCATGCAGCTTTTGTGTGAACATTCGGAAGAAAATAATACAAAATGTTTGGGTGTGATTCCGCAAAAAGTGCGTCTTTTCAAAGGGCATGATTTGAAAGTGCCACATGTCGGTTGGAATACGGCTGCTACTGCAACTTCTAACGCTCCGATTTGGCATGCAGATTTAAAATATTATTATTTTGTGCATAGCTATTTCGTTGAAAAAGGCGATTTTACAACGCTGCGTTGCGATTATGGGAACGGTTTTTCGGCAGGTTTGCAGAAGGACAATTTCTATGCAGTGCAATTTCATCCTGAGAAATCAGGGCGTGCAGGCGAATTATTATTAAATCAATTTTTAAACACATAGGGCATATAGAAAGACATAGGACACATAGGGGCTTTGCGGCATTTCAAAAGAATGACCCTATGTATCCTATGTCTTTCTATATCTCCTATGTCTTTCTATATGTCCTATGTGTTAAACTTATCATATTATGTACATCATTCCAGCGATAGATATTATCGGCGGCAAATGCGTCCGTTTAACACAAGGTGATTATAATCAAAAAACGACGTATAATGAAAATCCATTAGAAGTTGCAAAACAATTTGAAGATGCAGGTTTGACGCGTTTGCATTTAGTGGATTTGGACGGCGCGAAAGCGGGTCATATTATCAATCACCGCGTTTTGGAGCGCATTGCGACGCATACCAAACTGCATATCGACTTTGGCGGCGGCTTGAAATCGGATAAAGATATTCAAATTGCTTTTAATGCGGGCGCGAAACAAATCACAGGCGGTACGGTTGCCGTCAAAAATCGGGAATTGTTTTTACATTGGTTAAAAACGTATTCTAATGAAACGATTATTTTGGGTGCGGACGTGCAGCATGAAAAAATTGCCGTACACGGTTGGCAAGAACAATCGAATCTCCATTTGTCTGATTTTTTACAAGACTTTGTAAATCAAGGGATTCAATATGCGATTTGTACGGATATTTCCAAAGATGGCTTATTGAAAGGCGCGGCAACGGAGTTGTATCAACGCGTTTTACAACAATTTCCGACTTTAAAATTGATTGCAAGTGGCGGCGTGAGTACCTTAGACGACTTAAAACAATTGAAACAAATCGGTTGTTTTGGGGCAATTGTTGGCAAAGCCATTTATGAAAATCGGATTTCCTTAAAAGAACTTGTGAACTTGGATTTTTTTTAAATAAAAATTGAAGAAAAGCATTCAAAAACGATATAAGTGGTTAATATTAAAGAATCGACAACAACGTTTGGAGGGTTTGAAACCCTCCAAACGTTCTACTATACTTTGCGTCGGGTGGTTTTGGATACGATTGGAACGCGGATGACGCGGATTGGGCGGATTCGCACGGATTTTTTTTGAAATTCAGTGCCAATTTAGGAAAAAATCCGTGAAAATTCGCCCAATCCGCGTTATCCGTGTTCCCATTGGATCGCAAAAACACCCGACGCAAAGTATATATTGAAAATCTGATTTAGGTATTAAGATTCCGCATGCTTAGTAGTGAATACGAATCAAGGTTTAATCCTGTTTTACAAATCCTAATTTATTGATAATCAACATGTTAACAAAGCGAATCATTCCTTGTCTCGACATCAAAGATGGGCGCACTGTCAAAGGAACGCAATTTGAAAACCTCCGCGATGCGGGCGACCCCGTAGAACTCGGCAAACGGTATTCCGAAGAAGGCGCGGACGAATTGGTTTTTTTAGACATCACTGCCACCAATGAACGCCGAAAAACATTGGCGGCTTTGGTGCGGCGCATTGCGCGGAATCTGAATATTCCGTTCACCGTTGGCGGCGGGATTAGTTCTTTGGAAGACGTATTTGTATTGTTGGATAATGGTGCGGATAAAGTTTCTATTAATTCGGCAGCCGTCAAACGCCCCGAATTGATTCAAGAAATTGCACAAACCTTTGGAAATCAATGTGTTGTATTGGCAATTGATGCCAAACCGATTGCCGATGATTGGTTTGTGTATTTGAATGGCGGACGGGTTCAAACGCCGATTCGATTATTGGATTGGGCGGTGCAAGGGGCGAAATTGGGCGCGGGCGAGATTCTATTTACGTCGATGGCGCATGATGGCACGAAACAAGGTTTTGCAAATACGGCTTTACGCCAAATTTCGGAGGTGGTTTCGATTCCTGTGATTGCCTCTGGCGGCGCGGGTACGATGCAAGATTTTTATGATACTTATACGATTGGCAAAGCAGATGCCGCATTAGCAGCCAGTATTTTTCATTTCAAAGAAATCGAAATCGCTGATTTAAAGCGTTTTTTACATAACAAAAAAATACCAATTCGATTATAATTGAAAAGCAACAATCGAATCCAAAGTGCGGCAAGTTGCAACTGCCGCACTTTTTCTCTTAGACATTGTT
>JAAFJT010000070.1 GCA_013298955.1 Chitinophagales bacterium | reverse complement strand
TTGACAAGTTGCTCCGTTTGTCCGCCCATGCCAAGTGCGTCCAATTTGGTTTTAATTTGCGCCCGAATTTTTTCATCTTGTTCGCGGTAACGCTTTTTATCGGCATAACGTTTTGCGTTGAAAATGCGGCGGCGCAATTTTGCACGTTGCGTCATCAAATCTTCCACCGCCATTTTTGCCAAATTCGCGCCTTCCAAACCAATCAATGTATTGGCTGCAACAAATTTCGTTTCCAAATTCGGCAACGCCAAAACACCGCGATTCGGTTCTTTATCATTCACTTTCTGGTCGCATAGCAACGAAATAAAAAATCTTAATTTGGCAATCTGCACCGCAATTGGTTGAATATCAACACCATAGATACAATTTTCAATCAAATATAATTTTCGCCCATAATCCAATTCATTCTGGTCAAATGCTTTTTCAATCGCATTCATTGCGTCTTCCCGCGCTGTTGCATCTTCAATAGATTCCGCTTTATCCAATTGCCGTTCTTTCCAACGCTCATTATGCGGGTCGAGTTTGTGCAGCAAATGCACCATACGATGCAAAATGCCCATCGGAAACGCGCCCGAACCACACGCGGGATCTAACATTTTACAATTATCCAACGCCGCAATCAAGCACAAAACCGTCTTTTCATCAAAAGAATGTTCCGTTGTTTCGTCAAAAAGCGTTCTAATCAATTGATTATCAGTTAATTGTAATTTATTTTGCAAATAAGCCATTAACGATTCATCCACCATGTAATTCACAATTTCACGCGGTGTGTAAAACGAACCCGTTTGTTTTCGAGCCGAAGCTTTGGTTTCAGGATTGTACGAAGCCAATAAATTTTCAAAAATACGCCCTAAAAGTTCAGGATCGAGCGCAATCTCTTGTTCAACAGGCGTATTTTCGGCAATCGTGAACTTATAATCGTTCAAAATCGGAATAATACCGCGCACTTTATATTTTTTGCCTTTGGTGCCGTATTCTTCATTCAATTCGTTGACTTCAATGGGTCGCTGTTTGAAAAATAAAAAATTAGGTACGTTAGCTTGTCGTTTTGGATGATCCGAGAAACCATCTATCACGCCTTGCGCACCCAAACGGTCATCATCCAAACATTCAAATAAACCACCATTCAAAAACGGAATGTCTTTGAATAAAGCCATCGCATCTTGCTGATTTTTGAAAAAAGCAGCGTACCGATACACGTTTTTGATATTAAAATCATGGTTTTTGCCTTGAAAACCGTGTTCATCCCGAAAACGGCGTTCCGTCATTTCCTGATTGAGCGTCGCAAAAAAGAGATTTTGCAAGATGGCTTGGTAATAAATCGAATCCGTTGCTTCATCGGGAGTCAATGAATTGAAACGAATTTTAGTTTGTAACGCATCTAAATCAAAAATATCTTCCGAAATCAATTTTTTTTCCTTCAAAAACCAAGTGAAAATCAAACGCGTAATCAATCGAATGACATTATTGGCGCGATGCGTTTTAAGTTGTTCCAAATCGGTCGGCTCATTCGGAAACTGAACCGATTGAGTCGCCCAAAAATACCAATTCGACAATTCGTCATAAAACTGTTTGTTTAAAACGGACACATTCAACTTTTCTAACCAATATTGATATAACGCTTCAAACGAATGAACGGCATTTTTGCCCGTTCGCGGGATTTTCAAATCATTTAAAATCCGCAAATGTCCAGCATGTGTTTTCAGCACGTTGACATCGCGTAAAAGCGACATTTTACCAATTTTGTCGCCTTCCTTATCCGAGCGCACGTAAGGCAAGCGTTCACAAACCGCCATTGAAATAAACGTCTCGCAATAACGCAAGATTAAAACCACCGGTTGGTCTGGAAACGCCCGATTGAACGCCCGCGCCAAATCAAATAATTGACTGCGGAAAACAACCGAATGGAGGGTTTTAAACCCTCCATTCGGTGTTACAACTCGTTGATTATCAACCGAGTGGAGGGTTTTAAACCCTCCACTCGGTGTTGCTGATGCTCGCGCATTTTTATTCCGAAACCACCAGCCAAACCAACAAATCAAAATGTTGTGGCAGATATTTATTTTCAATTTTTTCGCCTTGTTTCAACGCTTCGATAGCCGATTTATCGCCTTGTTTCAATTTTTTAATCAGCTCTTTAGCAGAATTACCCATTGTCAACTTCACCGAACCATCCGCTTCAACGGTTTTTTCAACGCCTTGCTTCTGCACCCACCGCCGTAATGCCTGTGATAACGGTTCAATTGCTTCTGGCACACCCATATCTACCCCGTCGGGCAACTGTCGAGCAGGTTTTTGTTGAATGGCTTCCGACAAGACTGCTAAAATCTCTTTCTGATTCACCAAAACCGAATCGCCCGCCCAGTCGGTGTAAACCAATTCATATTTTTCATAACGACTGTCATCTCGACCCGTTTTTTTAGCGGGATAACCCATTAATGCAATCATACCCGATTTCGGCAAACCGTCGGAAGTCCGCACAAAGCCCGAATAAACCCCTAATGGCATATTCCGATAAAAATCATGTTGTTTTTTCAATTCGGCTAACAAATCTTGTCGAAATTGCTCTAACGACAAATCATTAAAACCAAATTGTTCTTCACCCGTTTCAATATCTTCCCAAGTGATTTCCATTTGTTCCATCATGCGTTTTTGTTGCATGGTTTCGAGCAAATCGCCTTCATTCATCGCGGCAAAAGTACTTGAAAAACGTTGAGGCACTTCGGAACCTGCTAATTTCATGGCAGTCATCCGTTTTTCGATGCGTCGTTGCAAATTCAAATACTCATTAATACTGTTTGTGGGCCAGAAATTAATCCCAAAAATCTTTTCATTCGGCGAGCCAAGACGGTCAATCCGCCCAAAACGTTGAATGACGCGCACAGGATTCCAATGAATATCGTAATTAATCACCATATCACAATCTTGTAAATTTTGACCTTCGCTTAATGCATCGGTCGAAATCAAAATATCAATGGGCGCATTCAAGGCTTTTTGAACGATTGAATCTTGGGTTTTGACCCAATTCCGCCACTCTGCATATTGTTGTGCAATAGGCATCTCTTTTGCGACGGTGAATTTAGACCACTCTTTCTCTTTAAACAATTTCGTAAAAGGTGCGAAACGTTGTAAAATCGGTTCAAATTTTTTGAATTTTTCATCTGAATCATCCGTCATCGAATACGAACCGCTAACCATAGCGATTTTTTCAAAGCCTCGTTTTTTTAACTGTTCAAACAAATATTCCGCTGTATCTTTATAGACCGTGAAAATGATAACCTTTTGATTCTGATTATTTTCATTGGCAGCGCGTTTGGCTTGAATCTGCTGAATCAACGCTTGTAACTTAATATCTTTACTCCGCAAACTGGTTTCTTTTTGAATGCCTGTGGCGAATTTATCAATATTCGCTTTAAGATGTTCGAGGCATTTGATATCCGCTTTGAGGTCTTTTTTATACGATTTTAATTTTTGTGCATGGTCAATATCCGCAATGCGAACCTTTCGATTGGCACTTTTTCCAATCGAAAAATCACTTAATTCATTCATTAATTCATCATCATCCTCAAAAAGGTCAAAGGATACATCGGGTTGTGATTCCTTTTTTTGAACCGTTTCATAATTTTTAATCAGCTGCAAAACCGCTTGATGATGATCTAATATCTTACCAATCGTCGAACGAAAAGCCCACCAAGAACTTTCTAATCGCTTGACCATCAACATATACATCATTTTCACAAGGAAAAAATCGCGTTGTTTTTCATCTTCGAGGATTGATTTTTCATTTTGATTGTCGTCCACATAAAAAGAAGGTTGATAAGCAGACAAAGTAGGCGGAAATTCACTAAAAAGCTCTTCAAACGTTTCAAAATCACCCAATTCTTTGGGCGTGACAAATATATTTTTGGGTTGCGTTTTGGTCGGAAAAACCAACCCATTTTGATGCCCTTCAATCATCATACGCGTACGCGCCACGGTTAACGCGTCAGTTAAGCGGAAAAATTGAGCAGGCAATGCTTTGACGAAATCCGAAATTTTAAGTTCATCGTTTTGGCTCCAATCGTTAAACTCTTTTTCAGCCATTTTAAACGTGTAATCTATGTTTTTCACGCCCAAAGTTTCCTCAAAAGCATCTTTTTCTCCTTTAGCGATGATTTTAAATTGATTGCGAATGTCTTTTAAACTGTTATTAATAGGTGTTGCCGAAAGCAATAGTACTTTAATATCTTCATTCCGAGCAAGAACCTTGTCCATCAAAAACTGGTAACGTGCTGATTTGTCATTGCGCAAATGATGACTTTCATCAATAACCAGTAATTTAGGTTTATCATTTATAAATAATTTATCGGCGCGGTCGTCATATTTTTCGAACCGTTCGGGTTGCAAATCGGTATGGAAACGAATAAAATATTCAAAACCATCGTTTTCAAACTTAGAATTTTGATTTTTAAGGAATTGTTGCCAATTATGCTGCAATTTTTTCGGGCATAACAAGATAATTTCACGTCCCTGCATCTGAAAAAACTTCATGACCGCTAAAGCCGACCACGTTTTCCCCAAACCAACCGCATCTGCTAAAATCGCCCCATTGTATTTTTGCAACATTTGAATCAAACTCAATACGCCTTTTTGTTGAAAATCATACAACGCTTGAAAAATAACCGTGTTTTCCAAACGCCCCAATTGTCGCGTCCAATCAGGATTCTCCTTTTCAGCGATAAGCGTATCGCCAAAAAGTTCAAAAAGCATTTTGAAATAAATGACTTCAGGCGTGTACGGTTTGAAAATGCGTTGAATGGCTTCGATGAGGTATTTTTTGAAATCCACTTTACGCTTTTTGCCCTGCTTATCGAAAATCGTTTTTTCGGAATGCGCTTGAGGTTTGCGCCAAAGTTCGTCAAACCATATTGACAAATCCGTGAAATTCGGATTATAACCCCGTTCCGCCATATTAAGTTCAACATTCGCCGTTTTTTTCAAACCGATACCCGCTTCTGTAAGATTGGAACTGCCTTGAATAAAAAAATGATCATCTTCGTCGTGCGCCGACTTGAAAAGGTACACTTTGGCATGACAAAAATTGGGTTCAAGGGTTTTAAGCCGAACCTTATCTAACTGTAAAAAAGTTACAGCTTGTTGCGCTAACTGATTGATTTGCAATGCCCCTTCTAATGAAATATTTTCATTGAGCAGGTTTAAAGTTCTATCCTGTTGGGAGTCAAAACTGACAATATCACCTAAAATAAAATGAAATGTTTTAATTTTTTCATTGAACTGCTTGGACAAATACGCCAACGCGCCTACCGTAAAATAACCAGTAACGACGTTCAAAGCACCTTCTTTAGTATGTTTGGAGAGCCATTCTTGGACGGTTCGTTTTTCGTTATCAAGTATCATTGAAACTTTCGTTTAGTAAAATTAACAAAAGGTCAAAGATACAAGGATTCGTGAAAAATAGCTTTATTCAAAAAGGTTTAAATATATTAAAAGATGCGGTGTGGCGATTGAAGAAGAAATGATTGTTGAAACAGAGAATTAGGAAATAAAAATGCGTCAATGAGTTTCATTGGCGCATTTTACCTAAAAAACTAATATTTTCATAAATATCTTGCCACCGAATGGATATGCCCATTGAACGAAACATAGTTTATTTATTTATATTTGTTTCCGTTCGCTTACGCCAAGAATCCGCACTTTAAAGGGGACCGTCGAACAAGACTGCTCCTCCAACATTAATTGCAATCGCTGACAAACAGACTCCCAATTTTCCACTTCCTGATTCGGATTCGGTGTTAAAACCACTTCAGTCAACCGCGTCATCCCAAATTGGAAACGCGGGTCTTGACCTATCGCCGACCGAACCACAACGCCCATGATTTGCGCACCTAATTCTGCTCGACAAAGCGATTTGACATCTTCTTTTGTAACAATCCTATCGCGCCGCAATAACATCCCGCGCAAGGTTTCCAAACGAGATAATTCATTGGGAGCGTCCATTCCACCTTCAGTTGTCGTTACTAATTCGATGGAATTTGTTTCTAAATCAGAGCAATTGCTTGTTAAATCGCTTTGAGCCAAAATTTTATTTGCAGATGCGCCGCGACATGTCCAATATTCCACTCGAAACCGCGTCCCATTACCCGAAAAACCTGCGTGTAACAAAATATAAATATCTTGAAACGCCTCTGTTTGAGCATCCATAGTGGATATTTTTTTGCCCAATAATTGGTGCATTTCCTCCAAAGACAAGGCATTTCCAGCTTTTTGAATCCACTCTTGCTGCTTATATTCATCGCGCAACACGCCCGAAAGATAGGCTAAACGTTGCCAAGCGCGATAATTGTCCCGACTGCCCGCACCACCATAACGCACGGTGTAAGTGGGTTCACTGCTTTCTCGAAATTGCGAGAAAGGTCGAAACGTCAATTGTTGATGCGCACTTTCGTTCCGAACGACTCGAATCCCTGCAAAGGGTTCGTCGGGTTGAATATGAACACATTTAATCGCATTGTTTTGGACAAAAAAATGTTCGCCCGCGTGAATCCCGCACAACCGCCGATTCACCACAGGAAACACATTAAACCGAATCGACAAGCGTGCTGCCAAATCATACACATTGACTGAAGTGGGCAATTGAATCTTCAACCAAGTCAAAACAGATTCCTTGATTTTATCATCCACTTGATTGAGTTGCGCCGAAACCGCCGTTTCAGACAACTGATAATGCGCTAAATGCCCGCGTAAACACCTTTCGGTTGGTTGTTGCAGGATATTTTCCATGTTTTCTGCCGCCCAAATCGTGATAAAACGATGTTGATACGCGAGTCGAACCCGATGCCGCGTGCGTTCTTCGCCATTGAGTTGCTGCGCCATCGTTGCCTCTACATGTGGCAAACCAGCTTGCACACTGACTAATTGCCCATTTAACCATACTTTCGATTGGGCTAAATGTTGGAAAAAACGCGTTTTTTCAGAACTATCTATCGTGTTTTTCAAATCAAAACACAAACTAACGCCCTGCCAGTCGGAAGGTAGTACCGTTGTTTCAATACCTAACCATAAAGTTGTAAAAGTATCGGGTTTCAATAGGTCTGATTTGAGGCGCGGAATCATTTTTTTGCGCAAATCCAAGATTTGACCATCTGCCACAACCACTTTTAAGGTTGCTTCTATCAATCGAGTCGGCTGAATCGGTGCAAAAGCAAAGGTCTCATCTTCATCGGTTTTGCGCAAAAGGCTCAACGTTTCATCTATATCCACCCAATGTTGATACGGAGCCGCCGTCACTAAGGCATGTGCAGGACGCGGATGTTGCAAATATTCAGGCAACAATAAACGAGAAATCCTATCTTGAAGGCGTAATTCGGTTTCGTTGAGGTGGGCATACACGCCCGACAACTCGTGCGCACACGCACCTGCCAGAAAACGAACTAAGGGGTCAAAATTTTGACCAATTGATTTTTCGGCATCATCCGTTTCGATGCCCCATTCGTCGGCAGCCCGCCGTAGGATATTTTGATAGATTGATTGCGCTGTAGGGTGCATGTTGCGAGTTGCTACGAATTTTTTAAAAGTAATTTTTTTTATCAGCCGCTAATTTATAACATTGTTTGTTTTTTTTATAATCTTTTTTATTTTTTACATCAAAAATGATGGCGTTATAGGGATGAAGTGGGTTTTCAAAAATATGGACAGTTACATACCTCCATGCTCGCAGACGAGCTTTTCCGCTACTTATTTAGAACTTAAAACAATAACAGCTTGGAGTTGCTGTGTATGCAGGAGGCTTTTCAAAATTTAATTTTTAAGAAAAACGCTTTTTAATTACAAATGCTTTGTTATCAACGCAGAATTGCGCTATATTTGCCGCAAAATGTAACTCCTATGCAGAAGCCCCTGATTTTAGTCACTAATGATGACGGTATTTTCGCCAAAGGCATTCGGGTATTGGTCGAAGCCATGTGCGAAATCGGCGAAGTCATCGTCGTTGCTCCGAATACGCCTCAATCCGCCAAAGGACACGCTATTACGCTCAGTGAGCCACTTCGATTGCGCAAAAGTGCGCTTTTCGGTGCGAATGTTACTGCCTATGAGTGCAGTGGTACGCCGGTGGATTGTGTCAAATTAGCCAAACATGTCATTTTAAAAGAGCGTAAACCCGATTTATGCGTTTCGGGTATCAATCATGGCTCGAATGCGAGTATCAATATCATCTATTCGGGTACGATGTCGGCGGCGATGGAAGGCGCGGTGGAAGATATTCCATCTATTGGTTTTTCGTTGGATGATTTCCACTCGGATGCCGATTTTGAACCTTGTAAACCTTTTATTTTACAAATTGCAACTTTTTTGTTGCATAATTCCCTCAAAAAGACTAAATTGCTCAATGTTAATTTTCCTAAATTGCCTTTACACGCGATAAAGGGTGTAAAACTATGTCGGCAAGCAGATGCGCGGTGGATTGAGGCGTTTCAAGAGGGCAAAGACCCTGCGGGACGCACGTACTACTGGTTGACAGGCAAATTTGTGAATCTCGATAACGGCAATGATACAGATATTCAGGCATTGCAAGCAGGTTATGTATCTGTGGTTCCTTGTGGTCACGATTTAACGGATTATCAAGGACTTATAGAACTCAAAAAAATGCAATTTGAAGCAGAACCTTTATTGTTTTCCGACCCAAACCGCATCGAAATAAAAGGTTAACCGAATCAAAACGATGTTTAGAGCCGCATACAATAAAAATAAATTTAAATATATTTTTTGTAAATATTATATGCTTTGCTGAATCATCCTATCTTTGCAACACTGCTTTTACAGCAATCAAGGAACTTGTAAAAAAACTGCAAATGATAAGACCAATTTTATTAAAAATAAACTCTTTGGGTTGGGTCTTGTGTTTGACCGCGCTGGGCGTTTTAGGACAATGCAGAAAGCACCCTTTTTCCAAATTTCAATCGCCTGATGCTGGGAAATACTTGCATCTCAAAGGGCATGTGAATCAGCAACCTGCAACCATGGATTTAATCAAAAATTCAGAGAAAGCAGATGAAAGTGAACCAGATATATATGGTTTTTTTTATTATGATGAAGCCGAAGCACCGACTTATATAGCAGGCGATTGGCAACCCGATTTGAAGAGCTATAAACTTTCGATGTTTCATAATCCAGAAGATGATGCCGATGCGAGTTATTGGGAAAGTTTCACGGGCGATTTTTTGAAAGGCAATGCTTTTGTGGGTACATTTCAACGCTCGGCGGTGATGGATGGCGTTCCTTTTGAACTGAAAGCGAAACGCATGGACGGTTCTGTGGCGTTTGACCGCAATGCGTTTACGGATACGTTGGCGCGTTTCGACGATAGCCTTGCGCAGACCACTGGAATGCCTTTGCAATTGAAATTAGTGCGCGATGAAACGGATGGGCGTTATCCGGATGCATGTATGAAAATGATTTTTTTAGAGCCTGAAAACAGTGATGATGGCTTGTATCGGTTTTTAAAAAGGGAGATTTATAAGGCAATGTTGTTTGATTCAACGCCTTTACCTGCCGAATCAACTCCGACAGAACAGTATTTTGAGACCAACAAACGCAATTTTTACGAATATGCTAAAAGTGAATTAGCAGCAGAATGGGGTGTAAAAGATACGCGTTTAGCACGAATGTATCATTATTGGGTGGTTCGGAATATGTCAGTTGTATATAATGAAAAAAATTGTTTGAGCCTCCGCTTTTTGAAAGAAGATGGACATTACAAACGCAGTCAACCGATTTATCAGATGATGAGTTTTGATTTAAAAAATCGCAAAATATTGACTACCAATGATTTATTTAAACCCAACTTTCAAAAAGAATTAAGGAGTATTTTTGAAAAATCCATTTATAGGCAATTGAATGTTCGACCTGATGCGTCTGCAAATGCGAAAAAAGAGGCACAACAATTGGTTCAGATGATGGATATTTTTGATAAAAAACATGATGATTATGGTAGTTTTGCAGTGACTCCGAAAGGCGTTTTGTTCAATAGTAATCCATTGAAATATGATGAACATTTTTGGTTTTTGTCGTTTGAAGAAATGAAACCTGTGTTGAATCCAGATTTCAAATTTTAAAACATATAGTTCACATAGAGCGACGTAGCACCGAGAGAACGAAATACTTAAATAGACATTTTAAAGTTGAATCGCACATGTTGCAAAGTAGAAAATACGACAGAACCTATCATTTTCCCTTCTCGAAAGGTGCTAAAAATGATGATAAAATATCATTTGATTGGCAAGGTATTTTAGAAAAAGAGTTGGTGATTACGGAAAAACTGGATGGTGAAAACACGTGTTTAAAAGCAGAGGGCGTTTATGCACGCTCTCATGCCGCGCCTACGCGCAACCCTTGGGCAGAAAATATGTGGCAAATTTGGTCTAATGCCAAACCTTATTTGGGCGATTTAGAGATTTTTGGTGAAAACCTGTATGGCGTGCATAGCATTGAGTATTCCAATTTGCCTGCTTATTTTTTTGTATTTGCGATTCGGGATGGCGATACTTGGCTTTCTTGGGACGAAGTGACGTTTTATGCGCAAGCATTGGATTTGCCTCTTGCGCCCGTTTTAGCTCGTGGTCGGTTTACAGAACAACATTTAGCCAATACGATTTTGGAATATGTAAACCAACCAAGTCGGTTTGGCGGCGAAATGGAAGGTGTTGTGGTGCGGAATACTGCTGCGTTTGAACCAGCTTTTTTTTATCAAAATGTGCTTAAATATGTGCGTGAAAATCATGTTCAAACGGATGAACATTGGACACGCCGTTGGCGCAAAGCGCGATTAATCATTTAAAATCAATTGATTATGAATAAAAATAAAAAAATAATTGAAACCCATTTGTTCCAATTGGAAGGAAAAGAGTATATTGAATTGAATCGACTCTTGAAATTAATGAGCGTTGTAGAATCGGGCGGACACGCCAATCAATGTATCGTAAGCGGCGAAGTCCAAGTCAATGAAGTCGTAGAATTGCGCAAGCGCAATAAAATACGGGCAGGATTTCAAATAGTATTTGAAAATCATTTAATTCTCGTTGAATAGATGACCGAGTGTACGGTTTTAAAACCCTACACTCAGTCATCTATTCAACGCGCACGTAGTTTTGGAATACAATTAACGGTGTCAATTTTCACAAGATAGCCCCATGATTTGATTACGATAGAGGCGAAAGAAGAGAAACAAGGTAATAAAATTTAATGCTCTATCCTCTAATTTATTTTGGCTGAATACAATAATTATCGCTTTTTTGCTTGTCACAAATCATTTATATTTGAATAAAAAGTATATTTGTTTTATTCAAAACACCTCATTTTAACGCTGTCAAGGTATGCATTTCGTTGCTTTAAAGGCTTTTTTGATACCTATTGACGGGTACTTTTGAAGGCGTGACAATGGTTTTTAATTTTTTAATAATATTTAAACTATTTAAAATCAGTATTTTAAAAGTGTATTTTGAATTGATATAAACAAAAAGGCTATTTTATATGGTCAATACATTTTTTATAAAAATATTTGATTGAAATGTGAATGATTTACAACAGAAAAATTTGCTTTCCCACTCGAAACTCCTGCATCTTTGAGGCAAGAAAAAAAAACGGGTCTTCTATATTCATCCAACATACTATTTAGGCGACAAAACAAAGCAAAAATCTTATGAACATTACCATTTTTTCAGCGATTTTATTTTTGTTCATTGCCCCCCCAACCCTTTTAAATGCTCAAACGACTGCCAAACCGACTTGTGCTGCTGCAACCATTCTGCAAAAGCAAGTCACAAATAACCCGCATTTGGCAGATAAGTTGGAACAAATGGAGCGTTTAACGGCTCACTTGGCACAATCGACAGTTGTTGAAACCCGTAGTATTATTGTTATACCTGTTGTGGTGCATGTGTTGTATGCCAATAACATTCAAAATATTAGTGATGCCCAAATCTTATCTCAAATCGCGGTCTTGAATCGGGATTTTCGCAAAACCAATCCTGATATTCATCAAGTGCCTGCACTCTATGCAGGGGCGGCGGCAGATTGTGGGATTCAGTTCAAACTCGCTACCCGTGACCCAAAAGGCAATGCAACGAATGGGATTCAGCGATATAACTCTAAACGGGCGGCTTGGAACACGAATGATGAGATGAAAAAGCCTGAAAATGGCGGTGTGGCGGCTTGGAATGCAGGAAAATATTTGAATTTTTGGATTTGTAATATCGGAGATGGCACTTTGGGTTATGCACAATTTCCGGGTAGTGCGCCTGAAACGGATGGGGTGGTCATTGATTATCGTTGTTTTGGAACGACTGGAACGGCAAAAGCACCTTACAATTTGGGCAGAACGGCTACGCATGAAGTAGGACATTATTTCAATGTACAACATATTTGGGGCGATTCGGATTGTGGCGATGACCATGTTTCAGATACGCCGCCGCAATTCAAACCGAACAATGGCGTGCCTGCTTTTCCGCATTATAGCACTTGTAACAGTGTGCGCACGGTAGATATGTCGATGAATTTCATGGATTACGTGTATGATGAAGCCATGCACCTGTTCACACAAGGGCAAAAAACGCGGATGCAAGCGATTTTATCACCCGAAGGTTTGCGGGCAAGTTTGACGACTTCGGATGGTTGCAAAGCACCCGCAGGAACAGTTTGTGCTGCGCCAACGGGTTTGATTGCGTATGACATGACCGCAAAAACCGCTACTTTAAATTGGATTGATTGGAATGCAAATGATGATTACATATTAGAATATCGTGCAGACCAAGATTTGCAAAATATCATTTCGATTCAAACGCGCTTGACCACTCAACTTTTGACGAATTTAAAATCCAATACAAATTATTGGTATCGTGTTAGAACTGTTTGTGGTACGGCATGGTCTGAAGCGCAACAATTTACAACGGCGGCGATTGAAAACTTGCCTTGTATCGATGCATTGATGGACAACAAACAGCGCGAAACGGCAGCAACATTGGAATTAAGTAAAACAATTCGTTCTATGTTGGTCAAAAAAGGTGATAAAGATTGGTATAAAATCACGACAACGACGGAAAAGCCAAACCTAAAAGTCCTTTTAAATCAATTGCCAACGGATTATGATTTAAAATTATATGATTCAGATGGAAATTTATTGCGCACTTCGAGCGCGAAAGGGCAACGCGATGAATGTCTTTGGTATAATTCAACGGTTAGCGCGACCTATTATGTACAAATTTTTGGATATGATGGCGTTTTTGATACGCAAAGTTGTTATTCGTTGACATGTAATACGTCTGCCAATGCTTTTCAAAAAGCAGACGGAACGCTGGAATCGAATGTGACGATGGCTGATAAATCCTTTTCCATTTATCCGAATCCAGTGGTAGGCGAAGCGATTTTGGAAGTGAATATTGAAAAAGATGTCTTTGCAAGGGTTCAAATTTGGGATTTGAACGGCGGGTTGCGGGCTGAAAGGAGTCAAAATTTGGTAAAAGGCGATACGAAAATGCGTTTGGATGTGAGTGATTTACCAAGTGGGTTGTATTTGGTATCGATGACGGTGGATGGCAGGACGCAAAATCGCAAAATGACGGTTCAAACGTATTGAACTTAACAAAATGTATAAGAGTTGGATTAATTATAAATGGTTAATGGGCTGACGAGTTTCTACAAAGAGACTCGTTTTTTATTTTTAAAAAATAATAATAATGCCAAGCGTTCTCCTATCGTAAGTAGTCGTAACGAAATAAGCTATCAAAAAGAAACGCGCCAACGTCGGCGACGTTAATATATCGACGTTAATATATCGACGTTAATATATTGATTATCAATTATTTACATTATGATAGCTTATTTCGTTACGACTACTTATCACAACATTCCGAAATCGTAGAGCGATTTTGAAAGCAAAAATGCGACAAATACTCTTTTTTTTCTAAAAAATTTGTTTTTTAAATTTTTTCACTCTAATTTTGCGTCATCATTGTAAAAAACATTGTAAAAAACAATATCTGAACAACATCATTCTATAACAAACTAAACTTTCTGATTTTTAAACTTAACTAAAAATAAAATCATCATAAGGCTGTGTGGATTGTATCCATTCTTTTGGTAAGTCTGACCTGTCAGATTTTACACACCTCTTTTTTGCTTTTTCATATTTAATTTTAACATATTATCGCATAATTCATGTTACGCAGGTTTCGGAAACCTTCAAGGTTTCCGAAACCTATTCTCTCGAAAAACGAAATTATAGTTGCCTCCAAAAAAGGCTTGCGTAACAGGAGGTACTTATACTTTTGGACAACGTTCTTGCATAAACGATTGATTTCAAGTAAATTAAAAGAATTTGGGTCTTGTGACAACACAATGTCCCCAGTTATTGCTATATTTTTTAGAACTTTTTACGTTACCTAAAACTTGTTTTTAATGAAAACAACCTTATTAAATCAGTTAAATCGCTGCTCGGTATTACTCCTGCTATTGTTCACAACGCAATATGCCGCTACGAGCCGTGCCGCAACTCCAACTCCAACAGTAGCATCAACCGCCGTCTCAACGAATGTCCCAAAAGAGATTGCGCTGGTAGATGCGAACTATTATTTAAGTTATCACCCTGTGAGAGAAGGTAATTATTTATATTTACATTTGTCGCTCGTGGCAGAAAACACTACCTTTAAATTAGGTACTGCAAACTTGCAATTTAAGTATAAAAGTACGGTTTTGAACAATCCTACTTTAATAAGTAGCCCTTTGTCCCAATCAAATTATACGGGTATCACTTTTACAACCCCTAATTTAGTTGGGATTGCGGCAGATGATCAATTGGGGTCTCTCAACTTTGATTATGCAGGCACGGCAAATAATGGTTTATCCGTACCCATGTTACCCAATGCGGGTCTCTTAGTAGCCATCATTCGTTTTGATATTGTGACCGATGCCTTGACTCCTAATTTTAGAACTTATGAAAATGACAGCAGAGGAACACGTATTTATACAGATGCCGCACCACCCTCGTTAATAGCCAAAGGCACGAATACAGGATTCGATAATAACGACCCCATTTCAATGCAAATTGCGTACAATGCATCCTCTTTTTGTAAGTCGGAAGCCGCACAGACCGTTCAAATTACACAAGGAATAACGGGAGGCACTTATTTTGCCACACCGGGAGGATTGACTTTAAATCAGAGTACCGGAACCATAACCCCTTCGACGAGTACTCCAAATTTATATACTGTTTATTATTACTTTGATGGTTCCAATCGCGGTGGTACATCGACGACCGTTACCATTAAAGCTGCTCCGACACCGAATATTACCAATTTAGACGCGGCGTATTGCTCTGATATTTCAGCATTTACATTGACAGGTACGCCTCTTGGTGGCAATTTCCAAATAGATGGCGTAGCTGCCACTACTTTAAACCCGTTCACTTTAACCGAAGGTTCACACGTTGTAAAGTACACGGTAACAAACGACGAGTTGTGTACAGCTAAGAAGGAACAAACGGTTACAATCAATGCAGCACCCGTCCTCGTTACAGGCTTATCGCCGATAAGTGCTTGTGTTGGAAGTCCCATTGATTTGAATGCCTCTTTCACGGGGACTAACTTGACCTATAGTTGGAGGATTAATACGAATACGCTCATTGGTGCGACTACCAATAATTATCATATTGAAAATGCAAGCACAGAGCATAATGGCTTGGAATATACTTTAACCGTCGTCGGTTGTTCGCAAACCCCCTTGGTTGAGCGCAGCGTCCTTACGATTTCGACACTACCAACCATTACGAGACAACCGATGGGCTTAAGCACTTGTTTTGGTACTCCCAGCATTTTAAATGTTGAAGCAACAGGTACGAATCTGACCTATCAGTGGAAACGAGGTGGGAATCCAATTCCGAATGCGACGGGTCCTTTGTACACCATTCAGTCCTTCCAACGCGAAGATCTGCAAACTCCTTTCACCGTTGAGGTTTCAGGTTATTGCGCACCTGCCGTCACATCCAATCCCACATACATTTCGCACATAGGCGTGATTACCATTCAACGAAATCCAGTGGAGACAAGCGTTTGTCTGGGTGCGGGGTTTGAATTAAGCGTAGAAGCAATCGGTTCCAATGTATCATCCAATGATATGACCTACCAATGGCAAAAAAATGGGAGCGATATATCGGGTGCAACGGCGGCAACGTATTCTGTGCAGGTTGCTACGGCAAATGATGTTGGTAGTTATAGAGTCCTTGTAGGAACGTTAGCTTGTCATCTTTCCGAGTTTTCGTCCAATGCTTCCGTAAGCTTAGGAGCATTGCCTACCATTAACACACAACCTGCGGTTTCAACCACCGTTTGTGCTGGCTCGCCCCTTCAATTGAGTGTGGTTACAGCCCCTGAAATGTTATATCAATGGCAAAAAGATGGAGTTCTTATCCCTAATGCAACAATGGCAACGTATTCCGTGCCAGCAGCGAATGCAAACCATGCTGGAACCTACAACGTCCTTGTACATAACAGCATTGTTGGTCGCTGTCCAACCGTGTCAGCCAATGCTGTGGTGATTGTAAATGAAGTTCCTGCGATTGTGACACAACCTGCTGCAACTCTAAACCGATGCGTTGATTCAGTCGTTGTGTTAAGTGTCGTGGCAAGTGGTTCTGGTTTGACGTACCAATGGAAGAAAGATGGTAATCCGATTAGCGGCGCGACCAATGCTGCGTTCAATATTGCATCCGCAACCTTA
The DNA here is from genome assembly GCA_013298955.1 of Chitinophagales bacterium. Classification (GTDB taxonomy): domain Bacteria; phylum Bacteroidota; class Bacteroidia; order Chitinophagales; family Saprospiraceae; genus JAAFJT01. Next base: position 4,833 of record JAAFJT010000070.1, on the reverse strand, counting down.
GCCAGTGCGGGTACTTATAAAGTGGTGATTTCGGGAGTGACTGGTTGTGGTTCGCCTGTGACGAGTGCGGATGCAGTGTTAGGAGTTGGGGCAAGACCTGCTGCAATTACGGGCGCGGCGACGCTGGATCTTGGTTCAACCACCACCTTTGCAAATACGATTGCAGGCGGCGTATGGAGTAGTTCTGATGCAACCGTTGCGAGCGTTCATGCCACTACTGGAGTCGTAACAGGGGTAGCGGCAGGTTTGGCGACGATTATCTATACAGTGACCAATCCTTGTGGTGTGAATGCGGTTAACAAACCAATCGCCGTCTTACCGAACAAGGTAACCCTTAATCTGAAAGTCTTTTTGGAAGGAAACTATGACCCCGCTACCAATTTAATGAGCGACGATTTGCGAATGAATAACTTAATACCCCTAATCGAACCCTTTACGAATTTAACGGGTTTTACACGGGGTATTACAGGGGGCGAAACCATGACCAATACTGTTTTAACGGTAACGGGTGCTAATGCAATTGTAGATTGGATATTGATAGAGTTGCGTTCTAAAACCAGTCCTTCAACAGTGTTATACACGCGTGCCGCTTTGCTCCAGCGCGACGGTGACATCGTGGATATAGATGGAACCTCCGCCTTAACATTCATCGGTGCGAGCGAAGATAATTATTATGTAGCGGTACGGCATCGCAATCACTTGGGATTCAGAACCAGCACGCCCAAAGCACTCGCCCTTATCCCGACTGGACTTAATTTCACGAATGGTAGTCAAACTACTTTTGGAATAGAGGCATTAAGGATATTGAATGGTGTTTCTATAATGTATGCAGGGGAAGGGGATGGCAACGGTGTTATTAATGCAACCGATTTGAATAATGTTTGGTTATTGGAAAATGGTATGAATGGTTACAAGCGGTCGGACTTTGATTTAAATGGTGTTGTAAATGCCATTGACCGATATAATTACTGGCGGATTAATAACTCTCGTATCGAACAATTAGATTAAGGGGGGGATTTGAATTAAACCCAATTTATCATTTAACAAAAATGTCATTATGACTTTTAAAAATAAATCATTCTTACTCGGCATCAGCTTCACCGCATTTGCCCACCTCTTGACCGCACAAACCTATTGCCTAAAATACGATATGAGCAAACAGGGCAATTATATAGATGTCAAAATCAGTATGGTAGCGACGCGGATGCCGTTTCATTTGGGTGCGAGCAATCTGCAATTTAAATACTCTAAAGCGGCTTTAACGAATCCCATAATTTTGCATAATACGTTGACAAACAATCGTTTATATGAAAATATTACGTTGACACAACCGCATCCGCCGACTTTTGCTAAAACCAATCATGGTTTGATTTCCTACAATTTCGAGTACAAAGGCGTGATAACACAAGGTTTATCCATTGAAGCGTCGGAAAAAGGGACAGAAATCGCGGTGATTCGTTTTGACATCAAAGACGCAACTTTAATACCGAATTTTCAAACGTATGACAATGGTTCCAAAGGGACGATTGTTTATAACGATGATACGCATAATCCGCTTTTAATCCAGCCGACCCCTAATTGTCCGAATTACAATGCGTTCAATTCTGAAAAGGAGCCGACGCTCAAAGGTTATCCAAATTTGATGCAGGTGTCGAATGCGCATTTTACGTTGGAAGTACCCGATTTTGAAAATGAGCATCGTCAAACGTACCAAATTAGAACCATTTTGGGCAAACAAGTCCTGTCAGGCAAGACTGCTGCACAAATGGAAATCAATGTATCTCATCTTGTCGCAGGAACGTATTTTGTCAAAGTGGGTTCAGAGCAACTAAAATTTGTCATCCAATAAGGTTGTGTAGAGCATCTACCAGAGAGCAATGGGTTTAAAAAAACCTTGTGAGCGTGATGAATTTGATTTTTTGATTTTTTTTGCAAAAAAAATCAAAAAATCAAATTCATCGCGCTCAACCTCCTCTTTTTCAGGCGAAAAAGAGCTCCGAAGTTCCTAGAATCCAATCATTCTTCCAATTCAAACATTCCTTTATGAAACCTAAAATCCGAAATCTTTTCATACTTTTCGCATGCCTTGCAAACGGGTTATCCGCACAGACTTATTGCCTCACCTACAAAGTCGCAAGAGTTGAAAACGCGTTAGAAGTCACATTCGGTTTGATAGCCCATAATACACCTTTCAAATTAGGGTCGAGTAATTTGCAATTTAAGTATAAAAGTTCGGTCGTAGGCAGCCCTGTACTGATGCGTAATGCCTTAGCTGCGACCAGTAAATACAATGGTATTTCGTTAACCACTCCGACTCCATTCCGTTTTGCGGGGACTGGAGATTCTTTGGTATCGCTCAACTTTAATTTCATAGGCAGTGTCGGAACGGGCTTACCTATCACGCTTACAGGAACGGATATTGCAGTGCTTCGTTTCCAAATAAAAAATGGCTTATCGCCCTTGTTTCGCCCGTATGATCATGGTACATCGGGTACGGTGGTTTACAACGACGACTCAAATCAACCAATTTTGTTGCAAACAACAGGTCAATGTCCTATATACGATGTCTTATTGCCAACAGAATCATTGCCAGAATCCAACCGATTGAAAGTCTATCCCAATCCTGCCAACGACTTTTTAAACCTCGAAACCATTGATAATCAAGATTTTAGAATCATCAATGGGATTGGACAAATGGTACGAAAAGGCAAAACGCAATCGCATACAGCGATAGTCCTATCCGATTTGCCCACAGGAATTTATAGGGTTCAAGTGGGGCATGAAAGCATTCCATTTGTAAAACAATAATTCGATTTCGGATTAGGTTTCGGAAACCTTGAAGGTTTCCGAAACCTACGTTTAAATTTTATAACCATTCAAAAACGTTTTGACATCCATCCGCTTGCGCCCTTCCAATTGCAATTCTAAAAAATGAATGTACCCATCTTGGCAACTCACTTTTACAAACTTTTTATTATCTGAAATCAATTGTCCTGCGGGTTCGTTTGGCGCAATCTTTTCTTTGGATGATTTATAAACTTTTAATTTTAAATCATTTAACATCATCCATGCGGTCGGATTCGGCGACAAGCCTCTGATAAAATTATGCACTTCCGAAACAGGTTTATTGAAATCAATCCCGCACATTTCATGAAACAATTTCGGCGCGTGTGTTGCCTCAACATCAGGTTGTGGTAGGAGTTGAACATTGCCCATTTCTATTTTTTGAACGGATTCTAACAAGGCTTCTGCGCCCAAATACATCATTCGGTCGTGTACATCGCCTGTGGTATCATGCTCTGCAATGCCCATTTTTTGGGATAACAAAATATCACCCGTATCAATCTCGTGTTTCAACAAAAAAGTGGTCACACCCGTTTCTTTTTCGCCGTTGATGACAGCCCAATGTATCGGCGCAGCTCCGCGATATTTCGGCAACAGCGAACCATGTACGTTCACCGTACCCAAAGGTGGCATATTCCAAACCATTTCGGGCAACATCCGAAACGCAACTACAATTTGCAAATCCGCTTTCCATGCCTTCAAATCCGCTATAAAAGTTGGGTTTTTGAGCTTTTCGGGTTGCAAAACGGGCAATCCATGCTTTAAAGCGTACTGTTTTACAGGCGATTGAAGCAATTGTTTATTGCCGCGCCCGCCCAATTTATCCGTTGCCGTGATAACGCCGACTACATGATAGCCATTTCGGATTAAAATGTCTAACGAAACCACCGCAAAATCGGGTGTCCCCATGAAAACAATCCGTAATTTTGAATTATTGATAATCACCTTCTTTTAATTTTTTTTAAAAATTTGTAATGTGTTTGCTTCAAAAGACGAGTAATTAATTGAATCAAAACAAACTATCAAAATATAAGTCATTGATAATCAACTGATTCGTATCGAACCAAGGTCGGCGAGGTTGCAACCTCGCCGACCTTTTGGATAGGTTATTTCAGTTGAACTACTTATTTAATTGAACGCTAACGTCGGCAAGGTTTGAAACCTTGCCGACGTTGATACGAATAAAATTTTGCCCTTTTCACCTAAGAACACTTATGTGTGATGGACAGAGTTTGAAACTTGACGCAAGTTAATTTGTTGATTTTCAATTATTTACATTTTGATAGCTTATTTTTAGTTTAACTACTTAAATAAAAATCGCGCTTAAAAATCCTAATTTTTTAATAAACCATCTATCAAAGGCGTGAGGTTATCAAACAATTCTGTAGCAGCCTTTTCGCCCGCAGAGCCACCCATTTTCAAATATTGCAAACCGCCATTCGCATCAATCACCAGATTCAATGGGCGACCCATTAAAACACATTGGTCGGGTCGATTGTAACTTTTAGCAATAATCGGTATTTTTAAAACATTGGTACTCAACCATTCCGTGATTTTGGCTTTATCATCCACCGAAGAAGATAGAAAAACCACGTTTTTATCTTGATAATAATCCATCAATTTATGAATCGCAGGAATCTCCATCATACACGGTTTGCAGCCGATGAACCAAAAATTTAAAACCACGATTTTCCCTGCAAAATCTTGTGGAGACCATTTTTTACCATCCAAATCTTGGATTTCGGTAAAAGCCGATTCATTTTGACCAAAAATCCAATCTTTCAGCATCACTGAATCACGTACTAATAGTTTAGAAACGGGGTCTTCTTTGCCAAAAAACAGTTTCATGTTTTCCCAACAAGGGCGTACTTCCTTCAAATTATTTAAATCAGGCAATTGTGCCGATAAGGAAGTCGCTAAAAAAAGTCCAAATGTTATTAATTTTAATTTCATTATGTTACAATTTAATAATCAAACCTTTGGAGGGTT
>JAAFJT010000007.1 GCA_013298955.1 Chitinophagales bacterium | reverse complement strand
CCTGCGGTTCCAGCCAATCGATACGGACCTTGATTGCCCTCTTGTTGCGGCAACGTATATCGATTAAACTTCCCTTTTGCAATCGCTGCGGCTGTTTTGACCCGCAAACTGCCCTGTTTTTCAAAATCAGTGGTTGTACTAAACACACCGCCTTGTCCACGTTTGTACAAATTCATAAAATAGGAAGGCGGACGCGTCCATTCAAAATCGCCAACCCATAAAATATTGTTTTTCTTCTTAATTTGAATAAAAATTTTGTCAAATTCTCGCAATTGACGCGTATTCCCTTCCGCTTGTAATGGAATTTGATTGTCTGCAATAACCGCCGAAATTTCCAAATCTTGAATTTTACCCGCCATTTGCAAATTAAAAGCCGAATTGACCACTAAATTTTGGGCATTCCCAACGGAAATCCCTCTTGCAAAAGAACCCGTATAGTTCAAACTTTTAGTATCAAATAAAGGGTCATTCGTTGAAAAATTATCAGGTGAATAATCATATTCAATCGGCTGCCCGCCCATGATTTTGGGTCGAATTTGGCTTGAATCCAAACGATGATAGGGTGTATTCAACAAATAAGGCAATACTCGATATTCAATTTCTACAAGGGAAGATGGTGTTTGAAAAGGAATGGTGTTTTTTATTTTTTTTATAATAAAATTATTTTTAATATAAAAATCATGGGTTTGGTACGCCCCTTTGAGTATTTTGAATGATTGTGGAATAATAGATAATGAATCTTTTACAAGAGTATCTGATTGTAATACAATTATTTGCTTGCGCAAATTCCGAATCGGCATTTGCGCAAGCGTTGTTGGCAACGCGTTTAATAAACCATTTAAAAAACAAAACCAACGCAATATCAGATAAAAAGATTGTCGGATTCGATGCACGTGTAAATAGGAGAAATGTTTAAAAATCCAATAAATCCTAAATTAAGGTTTCTTTTTCAAAACGTTTTGCAAATGCAACAAAGAAATCAACCGAGGTCGGATTCCGAACCGACCCAATATTAATTGCCTTTTGCAATGGAATACCCATTAAAATTTTCTTTACGGGCGTTTCCTGTTTTTTACCCGAAATCGTATAAGGAATATCATTTACTTCAATCATTTCATCAGGCACATGACGCGGCGAATAAGCCATTTTGAGCGCATTCGCAATTTTTTGTTTTAAAACAACATCCAGAACATGCCCTTCTGCACAAATCACAAAAAGTGGCATATAATGTTTTCCACCTTTGAGTTCCAAATTGATAATCAAACTATCCTTGATTTCAACGATTTTATCTAAAACGCGGTAAATTTCTGCCGTTCCAATGCGCACACCATGTCGATTTAAAGTCGCATCGGAACGCCCCAAAATCATCAAATAACCTTTTTCATCAATTTGAACCCAATCACCATGCCGCCAAATCGTTGGATTTGGTTCAAAATAACTGCTTTTATATTTGGTTTTATCAACATCATTCCAAAAATAAATAGGCATACTGGGCATCGGCGTAGCAATCACCATTTCACCCACTTCATTGATAATGGGTTCACCTAAATCATTGAAGCTCAATATATTACAACCCAAACAACGACACTGTATCATCCCTTTTACAACAGGCAACAATGGATTTCCGCCCACAAACGCCGTACAAATATCCGTTCCACCACTCATGGAGGCAAGCCAAACATCCGATTTGATATGACGATACACATATTCAAAGGCTTCAGGCGGCAAAGGCGAACCAGTGGAGCCAATACTCACTAAATTTTTTAATTTAAATATTTTTTTAACATCTTTCTCAGCCTTCATACACGATATTAAAAACGGCGCACTGGTTCCAAAGTGTTGAATATCAGCCTTTTCTGCCAATTGCCAAAGGCAATTCATATCTGGAAACGAAGGACTTCCATCATACAAAACCAACGTCGCGCCCAACAAAAGAGCCGAATTTGCAAAATTCCACATCATCCAACCTGTCGTTCCATACCAAAAGAAACGTTCTCCTGCATACAAATTATTGTGAAAAGCCAAATATTTTAAATGTTCCAACAAAATACCACCGTGTCCATGTACAATGGCTTTGGGAATCCCTGTCGTTCCAGATGAATACAAGATGAAAAGCGGCGCATCAAAAGCAACGGGTTCAAAAAAAAGTTGCGTTTCTGAACTGAGTGGTTGATTCCAAAGTATTTGGTTATCAATGGGTTGTATCTTTTTATTCAAATAAGGCAATAAAATCACCTGCTTCAAAGTCGGCAATTGACGGGCAATATCTGTTACAACCGCCCTTTTATCAAATGGCTTTCCTGCATATTGATAGCCATCTGTTGCAAATAAAACTTTGGGTTCGATTTGCGCAAAGCGTTCAATAACACTTTCTGTCCCAAAATCGGGCGAACAACTCGACCAAACCGCCCCAAGACTCGCCGTCGCCAAAAAAGCAATCGTTGCTTCTGGCACATTGGGCAAAAACGCCACTACCCTATCGCCTTTTTGAACGCCCAATTCGCGCAAATAACCTGCTGTTGCGGCAACTTGTTGATGCAACTCGTTCCAAGTCAATGAGTTAAGCTCATTTCGTTCACCTGCATAGACGATAGCGGGCGCATCTGTTGGCGCGAGTGATTGCCCCCGAAAAATAGATTCCGCATAATTTAAAGTCGCACCTTCAAACCAATGTGCATTGGGCATGTTGCCTTGCAATACTTGGGTGTAAGGCGTATGGCTTTGAATTTGAAAATAATCCCAAATAGATGCCCAAAAATCAGCAGGATTATCAACAGACCATTGCCAAAGTGCTTCATAATTGTTATGAAAGTCTCCTTTTTTTTGCTGTTTTAACCAAATAATATATTGATTCAAACGACTTTTATCTTTAAAAAAAGGGCTTGGCTGCCATAAAATCGGTTCAACCATTTCTGAATGATTCATTTTACAATTGGGTTGTTGAATAATGATTGATTATAGTTGCTGCAAATGTCACTAATTTATAGGAACTTTTTCAATTGCTTCTAATAAAATAGCACATGCCCTTTCTATCTCAGCAACCGTAATGGTCAAGGGCGGTGCGATTCTCAAACATTTATTGTTAAATAAAAACCAATCTGTCAATAAACCATTTTCAAGGCATCGCGCAATTACTTTTTGCACCATATCAAAATCAGATAATTCGACGGCAAGCATTAAACCACTGCCGCGAACCGCTTGAATCAATGGATGTTTCAGTTTTTGTTGAAATAAAAGTGATTTTTCAGCGACTTGGTTTATTAAATCCGTTTCTAAAAGCGTTTTTAACGTTGCGAAAGCCGCCGCCGCACTCAATGGATGTCCGCCAAAAGTCGTAATATGTCCCAAAATAGGTTCATCGGTCAAAGCAGACATGATTTTTTTAGAGGATATAAACGCCCCTATCGGCAATCCACCACCAAGCCCTTTCGCACTCAACAAAACATCTGGCACCACCTTATAACGTTGAAATGCCCACAACGTACCGGTTCGTCCCATGCCTGTTTGGATTTCATCAAAAATCAGTAAAGTACCCGTTTCAGTACAACGCTTGCGCAACGCCTGTAAATACGCTGTCGAACTTGGGTAAATGCCAGCTTCTGCTTGAATGACTTCGATGATGACCGCAGCCGTTTTAGTTGAAATTGTATTTAAATCATTTAAATCATTATACGTAATATGTTGAATATCTGGTAATAAGGGGCGAAAAGATTGGGTAAAATAAGGGTCACTATTCAGACTTAATGCACCTTGCGTACTGCCATGATAGGCATTATAAGCCGAAATAATTTCGGTTCGACCTGTGTAGCGTTTCGCCAATTTCATTGCCCCTTCTACTGCCTCCGTTCCAGAATTAGTGAAATAAACACTATCTAAATTTGGAGCCGTATGTGCTGCCAAAAGCGTTGCCAAACGCACCTGTGGCGACAATACAAACTCTCCATAAACCATTGTATGCCAATACTTTTCAGATTGCTCTATGACAGCTTTCAGCACCGCAGGATGTCGATGCCCCAAAGCACTTACGCCAATACCTGCAATCAAATCAATATATGATTTTCCTTTATGGTCATACAAATAAAGCCCTTCTGCACGTTCTATTTCCAACAGGAGTGGAAATGCACTGGTTTGGGCAACATGTTTTAAAAACAATTGTCTTTGCGAAAGCATGATGCTGTAAATTTAGGATTGATTTTTAGATTAAAAAAATCAGTTTATTTAAAAAATATTTTTATAAAAAATTGATTATCAATGTTTTGTAAAAATATTTGGAAGTCTGCAAATTAAAGCGTACTTTTAACACTTTATTAACTTTTTTCACGTTGAAAAGAATGTGCGAAAAAAACGTATTTTTTTCGTTCTTTCCCAATATAACATCCATTTTACCATATTTAAATATTGTCCCAATTATTGTGAAACCTATTTTTTACCTATTTTTAATCACTCAAATCATCAGTCTGACGGCTTGTAAGACTGATACGGAACGCATTTTGCCCATTCGTTACACGGTGCAAGGCATTGATGTATCGCATCATCAAGGAAAAATTCGGTGGGATACGATCGCTGCACAGAACATTCAATTTGCTTTTATGAAGGCTACTGAAGGTCGTAGGCACATAGATACGATGTTTGGGCGGAATTGGGCAGAATCCAAACGGGTCAAAATCAAACGCGGTGCGTATCATTTTTTCCGTCCGTCACTGCCGCCCGAAGAACAGGCACGTAATTATATCAATACAGTGATTTTGGAATACGGCGATTTGCCGCCCGTCATTGATGTAGAAGTGACTGATAACATGGAGCGAGAGGAAATTGTGAAACAATTGAAAGAATTTTTACAATTGATAAAAGCGGAATATAATATTCAACCGATTATTTACACGCCTTATCAGTTTTATAACAAGTATTTGGCGGCTGAATTTAAAGATTATCCGCTTTGGATTGGGCATTACAGCAAAAATGAACCACAATTAGCCGCAGGAGTCGAATGGATTTTCTGGCAATATGGAGAACGCGGTCGCTTACGCGGGATTCGCAATTCGTATGTCGATTTAAATGTTTTTAATGGAACTTTGGACGAATTGCAACAAATGTGTCTATCTGGCGCGTTATTGAGCCAAAAAAATGTTGCTCATACAACGAATGTACCCGTCAAAACGCAGCATTTAAAAATGTTTTAAATTCTTAAAAATAGGTGTTCAAGCTATGAAAAAAGCAATTGTTACAAGTGTGATTGGTTTAATGTTTGTGTCGTTGATGCAGGGTCAAGGCATCGATTTTTTTCACGGCACGTTTGCGGAAGCCGTCGAAAAAGCCAAAAAAGAAGATAAATTGGTCTTTATGGATGCCTTTGCGGAATGGTGTGGTCCCTGCAAACGCATGGCGGCAACCGTTTTCAAAGAGGAAAAAGTCGGCAATTTCTTCAATCAAAACTTTGTCAATGTCAAAATGGACATGGAAAAGGGGGAAGGACAAGCCCTTTCGGGTCGTTTCAATGTTTCTGCTTATCCGACTTTGTTGTTTATCAATGGCAAGGGTGAATTGGTGCAAGCGGGTGTGGGCGGTTTGATGTCGGATGAATTTTTGACGTTGGCGAAAAATGCGTTGGCAAAAGCCGATAATGCCAAAGAATTGGAAAAAGAGTATGCCGCAGGAAAACGCGACCCCGATTTTATGGTGCGCTATGTGCGCTCTTTGAATCGGTCAGGCAAGCCGAGTTTGAAAATGGTGAATGATTTTTTAAATAAAAATCCTGATTTTAATAATCCTGCTGTTTTGAAACTCATTTATGAAGGTACCACTCAGGCGGATTCTAAAGTTTTTGATTTGCTATTGAGACATCAGGTCAAAATTAAAGGATTGTATAGTGAAATGATGTTTCAAAATAAAATTGAAACGGCGTGTTTAAAAACATTGGAAAATGCCAAACAATTTAAAAGTGAAGCCTTGTTGCAAGAAGCGAAAACGAAATTGAAACAAAATGTACCTGATAGATATGATGCTTTTGAAGTAGAAGCAGATATTTCGTATTATCAAGCAGCAGGTGAAATCAAGCAATATCTTCGTGCGTGTAATAATTGTGCTAAAAAAGTGGCTAAAAAGGATGCTAATCAATTATATCAATTGGCAAAACGCATGGAAAGTGATTTTGCAACAGATAAAAATGTATTGACCCAAGCAGAAAAATATGCCAGTAAAGCGGCAGAAAATGGTGGTTTGGTGCATTATTATTACACGTATTCGACGATTTTGTTTAAAAACAATAAGAAAAAAGATGCGTTGACAGCTGCAAATAAGGCATTAGAATTGGCAAAAGCAGCTCAACCACAATCCATTCCGGGTATTGAAAATTTAATTCTTCAAATAAAAGGTTAAATATTTTTTTTGTGATACTATTGGAACGCGGATGACACGGATTGGGCGGATTTTCACGGATTTTTTGTTAAAAAAATCCGCGAAAATCTGCCAAATCCGTGTCATCCGCGTTCCAATTGCTCTACGTGCGTATATTATTTTAATTAATTGAAACTATGAGTTATATTCGGTTGCTCCTCTTTTGTTTCCTGCCAAAAGTTCTTTTTGCGCAGTCGAACCCCACAAAAGGCATTCAATTTATCCATGAAAATTGGCAAACTGCCTTAGATAGTGCTAAAAAATATGAAAAATTGATTTTTTTGGACGCATACACCACTTGGTGTGCGCCTTGTAAAGCCATGAACCGCGATGTTTTTACCCATCCCAAAATAAGTCGTTTTTATAATGAACAATTTATCAATGTCAAGATGGATATGGAAAAAGGCGATGGACTCGCGCTCGCTCAGGCGTATCAAATCAAAGCCTATCCCACTTTTTTGTTCATCAATGCTACTGGAAAAGCGGTGCATCGGGCTGTGGGTTTTCAAGAAATAGATGTTTTTTTACAACTTGGGAAAGCTGCCTTGAATCAAGAAGACAGGCTTGACGCATGGAATAACCGTTTTGCAACGGGGAATCGTGATGCTCTTTTTTTGAGAAATTATATTCAAAAATTATCTGATGCACAAGACCCGAAGTGTATCAAAATCGTGGAAACCTACTTGAATACACAAACCGATTGGCGCAGTCAAGCCCATTTAGGGTTGATTTATCGTATGGTGGAAACGACCGATACGCCTTTATATCGTTTTTTGGTGGAAAATAAGGATACTTTTCAAAATATTTTTGGTAAATCTGATATTGAAATTAAAATTCAAAACCTATTAACGGATAAATTGCATAATGAAAAAGCGTTACCGCCGTTGCCTATTGCCGATTCTTTGATTGCTTTGACGTACCCGAAAAAGGCAAAACGCATGATTCCTAATTATCAGATGACTTATTATCGATTGAAGGGCGATAGAACGAATTATGCGAATGCTGCGGTTCAGTATTTCAAACAATTTGAGGATAGTGCGGAAGAATTGAATGAGACGGCTCAAACGTTTTATGAAGTAGTGGATGACCCCAAAATGTTGAAAAAAGCGGTCAAATGGGCTAAAAGAGCCTTGCAAAAAGAGAAAAAACAACTGTATTTTTTGACCTTAGCTCAATTATATGTGAAAATGGGCGAAGAACGGTGCGCTCAAAAAGTGTTAAATAATGCCATCGAACATGGTAAAGAAAGTGGTGAAAGACATGATGAAGCATCCGAATTATTGAAAACGATACAATAGCGAGCGAATTGGAACGCGGATGACGCAGATTGGGCGGATTTTCGCGGATTTTAAAAAAAATCCGTGAAAATCCGCTCAATCTGCGTCATCCGCGTTCCAATTCGCTCAAAATGCCTCCATTAAACGACATATTGTCGAATAATGCGATTTAACCAGCGCAACATGACGAAAATATTGGGCGGATTTTCGCGGATTTTAAAAAAAATCCGTGAAAATCCGCTCAATCTGCGTCATTCGCGTTCCAATTCGCTCAAAATGCCTCCATTAAACGACATATTGTCGAATAATGCGATTTAACCAGCGCAACATGACGAAAATATTGGGCGGATTTTAGCGGATTTTAAAAAAAATCCGTGAAAATCCGCCCAATCTGCGTCATCCGCGTTCCAATTCGCTCAAAATGCCTCCATTAAACGACATATTGTCGAATAATGCGATTTAACCAGCGCAACATGACGAAAATATTGGGCGGATTTTCGCGGATTTTAAAAAACAATCTGCGTCATCCGCGTTCCAATTCGCTCAAAATGCCTCCATTAAACGACATATTGTCGAATAATGCGATTTAACCAGCGCAACATGACGAAAATATTGGGCGGATTTTCGCGGATTTTAAAAAAAATCCGTGAAAATCCGCTCAATCTGCGTCATTCGCGTTCCAATTCGCTCAAAATGCCTCCATTAAACGACATATTGTCGAATAATGCGATTTAACCAGCGCAACATGACGAAAATAACCGCCGCCGCCGCAAATATCATCCCTGTATTCGTCCAAAAAAAAGTAGTTTTATCTTCATAACCATCCCATAAACCTGCTAAAACGCCTGATAATTTATTACCAATCGCAGTCGCTAATTGCCAACCGCCCATCATGAGCGCGGAAATGCGTACAGGTGCGAGTTTGGAAACTAAGGATAAACCCATCGGACTTAAAAATAATTCGCCTACGGTGATTACGCCATACGTTCCAAATAACCAGCCAATCGAACTTTTATCCAATCCGTTATGACAAGCTAAAACGGCAAAAACCATGATAATGGTCGAAAGCCCAGAAATGAATAATCCACCTGCTATTTTAGTAGCGGTTGTCGGTTCTATATTTCGTTTGCGTAAGCGTCCAAAAAACCAAACCACAAAAGGCGTTAAAACAACGACGAAAAATGGGTTGATGGATTGAAATAATTCGGTTGAAAATAATTGGACCGATTTGCCTTCTGCGGGCAATGTCGCGGGCGCGTTGATAAAGTATGGATGCGTCGAATACGTTTTCACAACCTTTCCTGCGGCATCTTTTGGAGCGCGAAATTTGGAATCGTAATGGGGGAAACTGTCTTTTTTAGCCGTCAATGTTTGGGTCATGCCCAATGCATCTGCGGGCGTTTGCAACATCGTTGGAACGGCTCTATCCGTATAATATTCTGCCCAATTCGTCAATGTCGTACCATTTTGTTTGAAAATTGCCCAAAAAACAATCACAACTGCGTAAATCGCCAATAAAGCCGCAATCGGTTCGCGTTCATGTGCGGCTGCTTTAAACCATATATTCAAATAAAAAGCAATGATTGGCAAACAGGCTATCAAAAAAGCATCGGTCGAATCCGAACCAAAAATATTGCCCGGAATCATCCAGCCCAATACGCCCGCCAGAATAGCAGGTATCAAAACGGAACTCATCACGACAGCAATTGATTGTTCATTTTCCTGCTTTTTAGCTTGAATGTCTGCGTGTGCATAATGTTTATCACCCAAAATGAATACTGCTAAACCGATAAACATGCCCACTCCTGCTGCGGCAAACGCGTGTCCCCAACTAAAAGTGTTGCGCAAATAGGCTGCAAAAAAATTGCATATAAACGCACCGACATTGATGCCCATATAGAAAATATTGTAACCTGTATCTTTATGTGCCTTGTAAGGTTCATCATTGTACAAATTGCCCAATAAAATGGAAATATTGGGTTTGAAAAAGCCATTTCCAAGAATGATGAGCAGCAAAGAAATCCAAAAAGCCGTCATACCTTGTATGGCAAGTCCCAAATAGCCGAAACCCATCAAGGTTGCCCCAATGATGATGGAACGCCGATAACCTAATACTCTATCCGCAAGCATGCCGCCGATGAAGGGCGTTACATAGACTAAGGCGATGAAAGTGCCAAAAATATCGGTTGCTTCTTTGTGCGGAATGGAAAGTCCACCTTTTTGCGTGTCTTTCATATAGAGCATGAAAATCCCTATCATCAGATAGTAACCGAATCGCTCCCACATTTCGGTTAAAAACAAGAAACGCAAACCTTTTGGATGTTGTTGAGTTGTTGACATATTGAGTTCTTATTTTATAAATAAATTGGAATCTTACGAGCGAATTGGAACGCGGATGACGCAGATTGGGCGGATTTTCACGGATTTTTTTATAAAAAAATCCGTGAAAATCCGCCCAATCTGCGTCATCCGCGTTTCAATAGTACTACTATTGTACCGTCCATTTTTGGGTGACGATAGCTCCGTTGATATTCAATCGAATCATATACGTTCCAGAAGCCAAATCTGGGATTAAATTATCTTGGTGACTGCCCGCATTTCTACGCGTTACAGCCGATTGATAAACGATTTGCCCCACTTGATTGATTACAGACCATTGAATATCAGCCGATTGTTTCAAAGAATAACCCAAATACGAGGGCGCGTTGGCAACGCTTGGATTGGGATAGATTTGAAAATCATTTAATAATTCAACGATTTTAGCATCGCCATTCGGGAAATTGACGTAGCCCGCAGGTGGCACAGGTTGGCGGACGCTCGTGTAAATCCGATATTCACCCGGCAACAACCGAATTGGAGCCGTTGTAGAAGTAATATTGACCGTTTCGCCTGTCAAATAGTTGTACCAAGTACCAGTATTTTGAAAATAAGGAACGATATCCGTTGCAATAATGCCGCCATTTCCAATAATAGTGGTGTTCATATTCGGATGACTGACGTGAAAATGCTTCGCGTATTCAACATTTAAATCATCTGAATTATAAGTGCCATCTCTAAAAATGGTTTGATTCGAGGTGCGCAAATGAATGATATTTCGGGTAACATCATACAACCGCTTGCGGGCAGGTTGCGTCAAATAATCCCAGCGAATCGGTTTATTGCCCACTCGACCATTGAAATCAATGCTAATATCATAACCCATTTCCCCAAATTGCCACAACATTTTTGGACCGGGAACGGTGTAGAAAAACGCATTCGCTAATTCAACCCGTTTTAGAGCCGTTTCAAGGTTTTTAATATCATAAATCGGCGTTTGTCCACTATTGCCATAGTTAATATTTTCATACATATTTCGTTGTTCATCATGGCTTTCCATATAACCAACCAAATGTGGAACCGTCCAACCTCTCCCCTGTGAAGAAACGCCTTTTAATTGATTATTGGGCCAACACATGGTAAATTGTTTGTAACTATACCACATATTCCCCCAAGTCATCATGCCGCGATTCGCCATGACTTTTTCTTCCTCATTATCGCCCAAATGTTCCAAAATCACATAAGCACCTGCATTAAACGCTTGTACCGAATCGTAAATACGATTCCAAATATTCACCCGAGATGGGTCATACACACCCCATGCGTTTACATCGCCTAACGTATTTTTTTGGGTAAAACCTTTGGATAAATCAAATCGATAGCCATCAATATTGTACTCAGCCAACCAGTTTTTCAAACAACGAAACATGTAATTGCGCGTATATTCGCTTTCATGATTGAAATCATAACCCACATTATACGGGTGTTTTTCCACAGGATTCAACCAAGGATTATCTGCTGCGGGGCGATTATTCGCTGCATCCCAATATAATTTTGTCAAAGGACTGGTTCCCCAAGCATGATTGAACACGACATCAATAATCACGGCAATTCCGTTTTGATGGCAAACATCAATAAATTCTTTAAATTTATCGGCTGTTCCATAATATTTATCCAATGCGTTATGGAAATTCGGATTGTAACCCCAACTTTCATTATTATCAAATTCTTGAACGGGCATTAATTCGATTGCATTGATTTTCAATGATTTAAGGTAATTAATACTATCAATCAAGGTTTGATAATCGTGTCTTGCGACAAAATCACGCACTAATAATTCGTAAATAATCAAATCTTGTTTGGGCGGGCGTTGGAAATTGGGAACGCGCCAAGTGTAAGGTGCTTTGCCCGGCTCCAAAACCGAAACATAACCAGTCGTTTTATTTGTCGGATACGCAGGCAGATTCGGATACGTAACAGCCGAAATCGACTTATCGCCAACAGGGTCTAATATCAACGTACTTAACGGGTCTGCGATTTTAATCGTGCCATCCACCAAATATTGGTACGTGTAAATCGTACCCGAATTAAGTGGGATGGTTTTCCACCACGATTTTCCATCCGTTGTTCTATACATTTGATAGGCGGTGTCTAATTGCCAATTGTTGAAACTGCCTAAAACAAATACATTATTTTTATTCGGAGCTTGCAACATCAACGTTACAGACGTGCCTGCTGCATTGATATTCGCGCCTAATTGAGTGCCTTGCGGCGCGTCGCGCACCACCGTCGTATTTGGAATCGTGTAACTAAACGATTTGATGACCTCTGTGCCGCCATTATTAGCGATAAATTGAACCGTATGATTGCCCCCAGTTGCCACATTGAGGGTGTAATCCAAGTTACGCGCATTGTTGACCGTTGTTAAAACCGTATTATTATCTTTCAAGGAGAGGGTTGCATTCGCAGAAGCGGCTCCTTTGAAAGGAATCGTTGCCCCAATCGTTGTCAATAGGCTTGTAGAGTTGGGCTGAAGCACCAAGGTTTGAAACGCCGCACCATTACAACCTAAATCGTAAAAAATATCGCTTCCATCAGCCGTTCTGCCCACCGTTGAACCTGCGCCATTCCGAAAAACAAAAGCTAATTTCAACACCGTTTCCCCTTGTGGAATGTTGTAAAAAGAGCGAATATTATAACTTTTCGCGTAAATGCCATTCCCAAGTGGCCACATTCTAAATGCCGTATCGGTTGAACCCCAAGTGGTGCGCACAAATTTCCAATCACCTGGGCCCGTACTGGTACTCGTAAGTACGCCCGCATGCATAAAAATATCACCTGTTTCATTCGCAAGGGCGCGATTTCCTTCATTGGCATTGTAATAAATGGAAACAACATCGTCTGTACACGGAAAAACAGGGTTACAAGTGACCTGTGCTTGCACGCGCTGCATACAGGAGGCGAGCAAAATGCTCATTAAAATCGTAAAATTTTTCATACGTTATGATTTAATTTAAAAATGTATAAACAGAGACTGATTTTTAGGATTAAAAACGCAATGCTGCATGCGTTAAAGCGCAACAAAAGTAACTATTTCTATGCTTTTTTTAAGATGGATTCATTGGATTATTATAATAATCCAATGAATCCATCTAATCTAATAAATCAACGTTAAAAAATATTCAAAAACGCATTTACAAGCGTCCAAAAACGATTTTTGGCTTTGAAAATGCGAAAATAAGGCATTTGTGTTGCCCCAAAAGCCCTAAAAACAGGTTCAATTTGGGGTAACATGCTGCCTTCAAAATCAAAGGTTGAGACGCGCTGCGCCGCATCTTGAATCGCCGTCCAAAGTAATAAATACAACGCATTGTTTTTAGGAATGCTTACATCCACTCCACCAGCCAAATAATAAGCTGATTTTGAATCATAAACCAAATATAAAGCTGCATTATAAACACCATTTGCATCCCGCACCAAATAAATGGTTCTCCCTTGTTTCGATTTTAAAACAATATCTAATTCTTTAAACAAATTTACATCAATTGGATTTTTCAAACCTTGCTTCTGAAACGTAAGCGAATTTAAATGATAAAAAGCATCAAAAGCGGTATCATCCGTTTCCGTTTCAAAACGCAAAATTTGCAATCCTGCTTCGGTTGCTTTCCGAATTTTGCGTTTTGTATTTTCATGAAAATGATTATAAATCGTTGTTAAATCTTGAATTGGATTCAAAATATAGGTATAACGAGTCGTCTGTTGGAAACCCTTCCAATAAAACGGTTGCCAATCGGTCAAGGTGTACGCATATTGTTGTTGGAAAAAAGGAACAGTTGGAATTTGGTTAATCCATTGATTTAAAACCTCTTTTACATGATGATATTCCTGATGTTTTTTAGAAAAAGTTAAATCCTTCCACCAAATGCCTGCATATTGGGTCAAGGGCGGCTGCATCATAAAACGCAAACCATATTTTTTACGCAAAAAATAGGTGGAAGCGGCTACTACTTCTCCATTCTTTTCAAAGAGCCAAACGCCCCATTCACCTTGTTGACAGACGACATCTAACCACCAAGGCTGCATAAAAATAGGAATACTCTTTTCTATTTTACAGAAAGAAATATACTTTTCTTTGTCATTTATCATCTAAAAATCCTTTTATAAAGACAATAGGTTTGAAAATTGATTATTTTTGTATTTTTGCAATCTAATTTAACAAATTATATTTATTTACATAAACGCCATATTACTAAAATGAAACAGCAAATTACCCTCTTTTTGCTCTTTGCCTATCCTTTTTTTTGTAAAGTTGTTGCTCAAATGCCTGTTGGACAAGACACGTTATATGGCAATGAATGGATAACATCAGGGCAACCCTATTACAAAATCCCTATATCCCAACAAGGCATTTACAGGATTCCAACGGCGATGCTACCTGTCAACAATGTACGGGCAAATCAATTCCAAATTTATCGTAATGGAAAGTCTATTCCCGTTTACACGACGACACAGGGGTTGCCCGCGAGTCAGGATTATTTAGAATTTTATGGTCAAAAAAATAAAAATGAATTAGATTCCTTTATGTATAAAAAGGGCAGTATCAGTCAGTTAAATCCCGCTTTTTCAGTGATTCACGATACAAGTGCCTACTTTTTAACATGGACAAACGCACCAAATCCGAATGCTTATATATCGACCGCCAATCCTTTGACGAATTTGCCGCCCAAAGAAACGCATTTTATGTATGATTGGCACAATGAATATCACGATGCTTATAATAAACCTGCCTATTGGGATGTCTATCTTTCCGAATACGGCAACGGAGAAGGTTATGGCACAGGTTGGACAACCAATAGAACCTATGCTATAACGCCGCCCGCACTTTACACAGGGCAGGCGGCTACCTTGACGTTGCGTCTGATGCGTTATCAATCGGGGCATCGAACCCAAATCAATTTGGATGGAATGACACTGTATCAAGATAACGTTAACGATAATTTTCCTTTTCGGAATCTTACTTTCCCGATTAATGCCCCAACCAATACGATGCGTTTGGAAATAAAAGGAACGTTTAGTGCTTATGATTATCATACATTAGGTTTAATGACGCTTCGATATGCTCGCCGCTTTGATTTTGAAAACCAAACATTTTTTGAATTTACGTTGCCTAACGCTACTACTGTTAAATATTTGGAAATTGAAAACTTCAATCATGGTGGAGTCGCTCCGATTTTATATGATGTTACGAACAAAATTCGGATTGAAACAACGCTTTTAAATGGAAAAGTGGCGATTGCATTGCCTCCTTCAAGTGCGTTGCGAAATTTAATTTTGGTTAATGCAGCAACAGGCATTAAATCTATTGAAAAAATGGCTAATACGCCGTTAGAAGATTTGCGCAATGCCAATAGCAATTATATCATTGTGACCCATAAAGACCTTTTGGATGATGGACGTGGTAATAATTATGTAGAAGCCTACAAGCAATATAGAGCATCCGCAGCAGGGGGCAATTATAAGGTCAAAGTGGTCGATGTGCAGCAATTATATGAACAATTTAGTTATGGAGTCAATCGACATCCTATGGCTATCCGCAATTTTGCGAATTTTATTCAAAAAAAATGGGGTACGCCTAACGCACCGCCCCAATACCTTTTCCTCATCGGTAAAGGCAGAGAACCACATGGTGTCGGTCGAACACCTGTTTCAAATCAAGAAATTCGTTTTAATCGAATCCCGACTTGGGGCATTCCCGGTTCTGACAATTTATTGGCGGGCAGCCACCAAAGCAGTGGGGCAACCATTCCAATCGGTCGTTTGGCGGCACTTACAGGAGAACAAGTGCGCATTTACTTGAAAAAAGTAATGGATTTGGAAAATACACAGCGAAATGCGCCTCAAACCATCGAAGGACGGGGTTGGATGAAAGATATGGTGCATTTAGTAGGTGGGGGCAAAGATAGTCCCTCCATCGAACCGTACATGAATAGCATGAGTAAGGAGATTGCGAAAAGTCCCGCAGGAATGAAAGTACATTCGTTTTACCGCCTCTCTACACAACCCATTGAAATTTCTCAAAGTAAGCAAATTTTCACCCCGATTAATAATGGCGTAACACATATCACTTTTTTCGGGCACTCGGCAAGCAATTCTTCTGATTTTAGTTTTGATGATAGACGCGCTTTTGACAATTTTGGCAAATATCCTTCCATCATGGCATTGGGTTGTGGTTCTGGGAATATTCATACCGACGAAACCATTTCGATTAGCGAAAATGTGGTTTTGTATGAAGATAAAGGTGCTATTGGGTTAGGGGCGGCAACAGGTAGTGCGTATATTGACCCACTTGGTATTTTTGCAAAACAGTATTACCGACTTTTGGGCATGGGCAGACCTTTAGGTTTGGGCGATTACATCCAACAAACCAATCGACAATTGGAAACTACCGCCCAAGCCAATGAAACGGTTTCGGTCATGCAGCAATTTACGTTGCATGGAGACCCTGCGATTCGTTCTCATCAATTCGCGGGACCTGATTATACGCCAGATGCCTCTACGGTGCGTTTTTTGCCAGAAGTATTGACAACTCGCTTAGATAGTTTTGAGTTACAACTGAATATTGCCAATATTGGTCTTTATCAACCGACGGATTCGCTTGAAATTTTAATAGAACAAAAATTACCATCTGGCATCGTGAAAACACTGCGGACGACCAAAGTGATTGCGCCTGCATACAGCCAATCTTACGCGTTTCGATTGCCAATGTTGAAAGACGGATTGGGTAAAAATCAGTTTTTTATCAAGGTTGACCCCAATAATTTGATTCCAGAATCAGCTCTTGGTGCCGAATCCAACAATGATTTGTATGTTAATCAAGTACGGGGCATTTCCGTTTATATCAGTGATAATAATGCACAAATCGTTTATCCTCAACCTTTTGCAATTGTAAATGAATTGCCTATCGTTTTAAAAGCAGCTACGAGTAATGCCATTACAGGGACGCGCCGCTATTGGGTGGAAATCGATACCAGTTTATTTTTTAAAAGTCCTTTGAAAAAACGAACTGAAATTAATTCGGTAGGCGGTTTATTAAAATGGCAACCAGAAGTGAATTGGCAGCCCAATCAGACGTATTACTGGCGTATCAGTCCTGATAGCACAGACGGTTCTGGTTATATTTGGCAAAATGCGTCCTTTATTTACCTGCCCCAATCATCGCATGGATGGAATCAATCTCATTATTTTCAATTTTTGAATAATAATTATACGAATTTGGGGATTCGACCTTATAATCGACAATTTCAATATGTCAATGATACGCGTGAAGTGCGCATGGAAAATAAGGCTGCCAATGGTGAATTGTGTAGTGCCATGTGGTTAGATGGAAATCGTGCTGGACGCGCTTGTTGGGCATCCGAGACGATGAACGGCATACAGCCTACTGTCAATGTTTATGTTTTTGATTCCATTAATGTTGCTGCGTTGGAACGAGATTATCCTGCGCCCAATTATACGCCCCCTTATCCTTATGGACTGCGCCATGGCAACCCAGCTTGGGTTCAACGTTTTTTTATGTTTAATAGTGCCAGTACCGATAGCCTCTATGGTCGCCCAGCACTTATCAAATTTTTGAATTGGATACCTGATAATAACTATGTGATTTTCACCACTTTACAACAAACGCAGGTTAATACGTATCGCTCGGATTTGTGGGCGGCGGATGCTGGTGAAAATTTATTCCAAGTGTTGGAACGGCAAGGGGCGCAACTCATTCGGCGCACGGTTAGAGATACATTTCCTTATATGTTTATTTACAAAAAAGGGAAAGGGGTATTATCCGAGCGTTTGGCTGCCCGCTTAACAGACACGGTGGAAGAAAAAGTCGTTTTTACAGGTCGCTGGTATGAAGGAAAAATGGCATCTGAACGGATTGGTCCCGCCTTAAATTGGGATTCTCTGGATTTTCGCCATATGCACCTTCAACAAAGAGATACCAATCGTTTGGCTATTTATGGCATTGCACCAGACGGTGTTACGCGTCAATTGCTCGACAGTAATGTAACGATTGGGCGTTCTTTGAGACATATTAATGCAAACAATTATCCATATCTTCAATTGCAATGGGATAGCCGCGATATTACGTATCGCACCCCAAGTCAATTGGATTATTGGCGTGTTTTTTACACAGGTTTGCCCGATTTAGGGTTGAATGCCGCCCGATATTACAGTCATCCAAAAGACAGTGTGGATAAAGGCGAAAAAATAAATATTACGATTGCCGTCGAAAACACTGGAAATTACAATATTACAGATAGTGTTTCTTTTAAATATACTTATACAGATGCTCAAAATCGAGCAACTGCACAAGTCGTTAAGTTAAAACCACTCGCCAAAGGTGCGTATGATACAGCCCAATTGATTATTAATTCTCGTCCGTTATCGGGTCGAATCAAAGTCAATATGGAAGTCAATGCGGAACAACGTCCGAAAGAATTGCTCCTCACCAATAATGTGGGTCAAACGGAATTTTATGTCGTACCCGACCTGCGAAATCCCTTATTGGACGTTACTTTTGATGGGCAGCGCATTTTAAACAATGATATTGTTTCGCCTGAACCTACAATTGCGATTGCATTGAAGGATGAAAATCGGTTTTTAGCGTTATCAGACACCAATTTATTTCGACTTTATTTGAAAAAACCAGGTATCAATGAGCCTGAAAAACAAATGTTTTTTAATCTTAATTCGGAATTGCAATTTAGACCCGCAGGCAGTGATTTGACGAAAAACAATCGCGCTATGGTGGAATATCGACCTAAATTTGCCAAAGATGGGACTTATACGTTGCGGATTGAAGCCAAAGATGCTTCGGATAATAGTGCAGGTTCATCCGATTATCAGATTGGTTTTAAGGTGATTACAAAATCATCTTTATCTAATGTGTTGAATTATCCCAATCCATTTTCGACCAGTACGCAATTTATTTACACATTGACAGGATTGGAAATACCTGAATCATTCAAAATTCAAATTATGAGTGTAGGTGGAAAAATCGTTCGAGAGATTACGCACCAAGAATTAGGCGATTTGAAAATCGGGACGCATCGAACCGATTTTAAATGGGATGGAACCGACGAATTTGGAGATAAATTAGCCAATGGCGTTTATTTATACCGCGTGATTGCTAAAAAACGCAATGGTTCGACCTATGAAACGTATGATACAGGTACGGATGATTTGTTTAAAGGCGGTTTTGGAAAATTAGTCATTGTTCGTTAGTAAGTTGGGGCGTGTTATAAATTGGAACGCGGATGACGCAGAGTGGGTGGATTTTCGCGGATTTTTTAAAAAAAAATCCGCGAAAATCCGCCCAATCGGTGTCATCCGCGTTCCAATTTACAACATTTACAATAAAAACCAATTTCGTTTGCGCACACCAATCGGCACATCCAAAGTAAGTTGGGGCGTGTTATAAATTGGAACGCGGATGGTACGGATTGGGCGGATTTTCGCGGATTTTTTTTTAAAAAATCCGCGAAAATCAGCCCAATCGGTGTCATCCGCGTTCCAATTTACAACATTTACAATAAAAACCAATTGCGTTTGCGCACACCAATCGGCATATCCAAAATATAAGTGAGCGTCAAATTGCCAAAAAAAGATAAATCTTTGCTTTTCGGGTTTGCCGAATTACTGATACCATCCACATAATCCGAAAAGTAATAGCGACCACTGCCTTCGGCACTCAATTTATAACGCTGTGCGAAATGCCAACGCAAACCGCCACCGCCAATCAAAAAAGGGAAAGTCGTTTTCGTATCGCCTGCTTCTGGAAACGGTGAAGTTTCCACCAAAGGTGCTTGTGCTTTACCACTCACTCGGGTCAATAAGCCTGCGCCTCCAAATCCGTAAGGTGTGATACTTTGTTCAAAATGCCCGATATGACTCAATTTATCGCTATCAAACGGGCGTAATTCCCCCATTAAACTGACTTCCTGTACATTGTATAAAAACTTAAAACCTCGATTTTGTTTATACGCGCTCGGAGAACCTTTATCATCTCCTGAGAGAAATAGATTCATCAAATCAAGGCGCGCTGCTATTTTGGGATGTGGGCAATACGTAAAATGTCCGCCAAAACCGACATTGATGGCATTCATGCGGTCTGTGATGTCGCCCATAAAATAGCTAAATCCAGCATGAAGACCCGTTTCAAAACGTTGTGCTTGACTTGCTAAGGGTAAAAGTAAAAAGGTGCAAAAAAGGTTAATGAAAATTGGATTTCTATACATGATCGTTTTATATTTTGCGAATGAATACCAGAAAAAACAACTTTTTCGTTATGGTAGCATTACAATCTTAAAATTGTTTTTTGTGACAACGCGTAAAACGTTATTTTATGCAAATGCAACAACTATTAGCGTTTTTTTAACTAAAATCAATGGGTTAATTCAATGAACTCTTTTTTGCATATTATTAGTTTTGATATTCCTTTCCCTGCCAATTATGGTGGCGTGATAGATGTTTTTTATAAAATCAAAGCATTACAAGCACAAAATATTAAAATAATTTTACATAATTTCCAATATGGAGATAGGATACCAAATATAATTTTGGAAAAATTATGCACAAGGGTTTATTATTATCCGCGTGACGTTTTTTTTTGGAAAATTTTATCGGCTCAACCTTTCATTGTAAATACAAGAGCGCATCCCGATTTGCTCAAAAGATTAAAGGAAGATAATTATCCTATCCTATTTGAAGGTTTGCATACTTGCTTTTATTTAAATAAATTGTTGAATTGTGACAGGCAATATATGGTTAGAATGCACAATATAGAATGGCAATATTATCAAAATTTAGCCCATTTAGAACCCAAATGGTGGAAGCAACTCTTTTTCAAATGGGAATCCATCAAACTACAATCTTTTGAAAAAAAGGTTTTAAAACAAAACCCTACCCTGCTGGCGATTGCGCCGAATGATTTTAATTATTTTAAAAAGATTCATCCAAATACACATTTGATACTGCCTTTTCATGGACATCATACCGTAAATGCTCCGATAGGCATGGGACACGGTGCATTGTTTCATGGCAAATTAAGTGTTTCCGATAATGAACAAGCGGCTTTGTTTTTAATTGAAAAAGTGTTCGCCCATTCGGATATGCCCTTCACCATTGCAGGATTGAATCCATCTAAGTTGTTGATAATCAAAGCAAAACCATTTAAAAATATTCAAATTATTGCAAATCCAGATGATGAATTGATGGATGAATTGATTCAAAAAAGTCATATTCAAATCCTACTTTCTTTTCAAATCGCAGGCTTAAAATTGAAATTATTGAATGCCCTTTATTCGGGGCGACATTGTATTGTTAATACACCGATGGTGCAGCAGACAGGTTTAGATTCGCTCTGTCATGTCGCAGATACACCCGAACAAATGTTGCAAATGTTGCATCAAGTAGCGCAAATACCTTTTTCGACAACAATCCTTGAAAAAAGACGCATTATTTTAGAAAATATCTTTTCTGATGAACTGAATGCCTTACAAATTATTAATTTAATAAATATTTAAATTATAATACGATTGGAACGCGGATGACACGGATTGGGCGGATTTTCGCAGATTTTTTTTTAAAATCCGCGAAAATCCGCCCAATCCGTGTCATCTGCGTTCCAATTGTATTACATTTGATAGTTGCATCACATCTTAGTAAATTTTTTAGTAATCGTGCCGCCATCTGTATTTTCGGCTTTGAGGAGATAAATACCTCTGGGCAATTTGCTCAATTCCAATAATATTTCGGAATCATGGTTTAAATCATTCTTTTCGGGCAGGTGCGTTTTGTAAATTTTACCAGATACATCCATGATTTTCAATGATTTACAGGTGAAATTATTTTTAAATTTTATCGTCAATTCATGCAACACAGGATTCGGAAAAATCGCTAACCAATCTTTATCTAATAATAAATCATGGACATTCAAAGGATTGCGCACGCGAATCGTTACATGATGGGCAATCGTGAAAAACTTCGCTTCGGGCGTTTGAATCGTATAATCATCCTCCGCCATGAAACGCAAAACGTACGTCCCATGCGTCGAAAAAGAAGCCGAAGTTTGTCTATCATTCGGGTTACTAAACGTAACCTGTCCTGCACCCGATACTTTTTCCCACCGTCCAGGCAATTGAAATGCTACTTGATTGCCATCAAACACCACACTCCGAAGCGTAACCGATTGATTTAAATCAATCATTGTATCATTTGAAATACTAATATGATGTTTTTTAAGGGCGGGATAAGGGTTTTTAAACCCTTCCAAATGTTGCGAAAAAAACGCAAATCGACCTATCCAATACTCATCCCAAGGATGATTATGCCCTGTTTTTTTCATATGACAAACAATTGTTTGCCCAAAATGCTGATTTGCCGCAGCAAATACGGTTGCCGCAGGCGTAACAAGGTCTTCATAACCATTCGCTATATACAACGCGCCTTTAAATCGCTTGGCAAAATAAACAGCATCATGGTACTTAATCGCCGCACTCACCCGTTCTGCATTTAACCCAATTTGATGGGCGGTTAGCAAATAGGTTGGAAACCCCGTCGCTTTACGAAATTTATAACCTTGTAATTGGCAAAAAGCAGGATTCGTCGCCATCACTGCTTTAACCCGTTTATCCAATCCGCCAACACTCATCGCCAATCCTCCACCTTGACTTTCGCCCACAATGCCCAATGAACCATTAAAATCGCTTCTCGTAAAAAGGTAATCAATGATACGTAAACAATTCAAAATCATTAATTTATTGTAAATACTATCTTGATTGGTAGTAATATCAGGTTTGTAAGCCAATGGATCCACTTGGTCAGGCGTTGTATTATGCGCACTCATCGTGACGCTGATAGCTTGTCCTTTTTCAGCAATGTCGGTATGATTCAACTCATCAGGTGGCAAAGCAGCATCTCCAAAAGGGGGCAATTTGATAACCGCAGGAAAGGGTCCAAGCCCTGCTGGAATCGTGATATACGCGCCCACATTGCGCCCTTGCACCGAATTAATGGTCATTTTATAAATCGTCAGACCATTTTTCATCCCATGAGGTGTTAAATTAGCATGCAAAGGAATAGCTGCCAAAGCTCGTTTTTTTTGCAACCAAAAAGCATCAAAATCAACCGGTTCTGGCTCAAAAGGTTGTATAGAAGCAGGCGAAAAAGCACTTGCAGCAAACGCAACTTGACCATTTTGAGTGATTTTGCAAAAAATAACACCCGCTTCATTCAATCGAAATGGAATGGATTGGGGTTGATTGGCAACCAAAGCAACATTTTCGGTCTTGATAATAGAGCGATTGTCTCGACTATCATAAAAAAATTCAAGGATTGCAGCACCTGTTGTCGGAGATAAAACTTTGAAAACAGCGGTTTCGCCTACATTATAGACCGATTTAACGCGCTCACAAGAAACGCTCAATTGTCCGTATAGGGATACTTGAAACGCAATAATAAGCAAAATCATAGTGCTTATCCAACGAAATCGGGGTTGTTTCGGAATTGTCATAGTAATATTGTTCATCAATTGTGTTTGTTGATACGCTGCAAATGTAGTGTTTTTTTTACAAAAGCAATTCAAAATTACCTGTTTGGGTATTTTTTTTCACTTTATCCCATTCAAAATACCGTCCATTCATAACGATGTAAACGCCCGCAGGCAAGGTTTGTACAAAAGCTAAGGCACTGCCCAAGTTAAAAAAGCCGTCTGAAGACACGCCAAACGCATAGGGAATCATCGCACCCGTCAAAACAATCGTTTTTTTAGGAATTTTGGCAGCAGCAAGGACGGCGGCGGTGGCAGCCATGCGGTCTGTGCCATGTGTGAGGAGGATTCTATCATGCGGACAGCGTTTGCAATTGTGGATGATAATACTGCGGTCTTCCTCCGTCATTTCCAAACTATCGACCATCATCAATGTTTTGACATCAATATCAATCGTGCAGCGACCGCGCTCAAACATTTTAGGAATATGCGTGTCTTTAAACGAAAGTTCACCTGTGATGTAATTGTATTGTTTGTCGAAAGTACCACCTGTTACATAAACTTGAATCATAATAAAGATTATTTTTATTTTTTCCCGAAGGTTGCGCAGATTTTAAAAAAAATCAGTGAAATTTATTGACCTCAAAAAATAGTTGCTAAAATATTGATTTTCAAGGTAGTATAATGTTTGGAGGGTTTGAAACCCTCCAAACGTTGTTGTCGATGTATTTCACATAAACCACTTATATCCCGTTTTATTTCTTTTTCTTTGCTTGCTCTTGCATCTGTTGTTGTTGTGAAACCGCCTCTTCTATCTTGCTCCGCCAAGCACTTTTCGGTTTGGGATTATTCCGATTCGCTTCCAATTCTGCCAATACTTTGCTATTATCAATGACATAATTTTTCGTAAGAATCGTCTGTCCAATGTTCAATACATTACTAAACAACATATATAAACTCAAACCTGCTGCATAACTATTGAACATAAACATAAACATTACAGGTGTCAAATATTGTACATATTTCATGGCAGGTTGTGCCGAATAATCCACATCTTTGGAGGTGTACCAAGTGAAAACCAACAAGGAAATCGCCCATAAAAACGCAAATAAACTCACATGCGCCCCATAACCGGGAATCGTGAAAGGCAATTTGGCAAAAATCTCATAGGAAGTTAAATCCGTTGCCCATAAAAAACTTTGTTGTCGAAAATCTATGGTCGCAGGGAAAAAGCGGAATAACGCCATCCAAATCGGCATTTGCAACAAGGTTGGCATACAACCGCCGAGTGGATTCACCCCAAATTCTTGATACATTTTCATTGTTTCCACTTGTACTTTTTGTTGGTCGCCGCCCATTTTCTCCTTCATTTTATCAATTCGGGGCTTCAACGCAAGGGTTTTTGCTTGCGAATACAACATTTTGTAACTCAATGGATATAATAAAAGTTTGACCAATAACGTCAATAATAAAATTGAAATGCCCGCATGATGCGTAATTCCATTGAAAAAATTGAAAATAGGGCGAATTAACCACCGATTAATGCTCCCAAACAACGAATTTCCATAAGAAATAACATCTTCCAAACCAACTCCATAACTGCGCATCGCATTAAACTCATTCGGTCCCACATACATTTGCATTCCAAAAGCACCATTTCCCGTTTCCATCGGAATCGCTAATTGGGCTTCAGTCTTTTTTAAATCATCCGAAGTTATAGGAGCCATTTCGGTTTTCACAACAGCACTTTGAAAACCTGTTTTGGCAATCAAAGAAGCGTTGTAAAATTGATTCGAGCCAGAAACCCATTTCACCGGTCTTTTGGCTAATTCTTTTTTATCATCTGCGGTACAAGAGCAATAATCAGGGTTTTTATCCGCCTCTTTGAAGTATAAAGAGGTATAACTTTTTTCATAATCTGAATTTTTCTCCAATTTATCCAACCAATTGACCCAATTCAACGTCACCGCCTTGGTGTCTGCCTTCAAAATCGTCCCAAGTCCTTGATACCGAATATCATAATCAATGTTATAATTACCACCAATCACATACTTTTGTTCAAAAAAAACGCCATCGCCCGCCGCAGCCGTGTAAGTAATGGCATTTCCTGACACCACAGGCGTAAAATACAAATCACCTGTTGAAATCAAACCTTTTGGCACATTGGCAGGAATATGATATTCAAATCGATTTTTATCATCTTCCATCAATCTCAAAGGCTTTTTATCGTCTTTTTTATCAATTTTGGTGTGTTTTTTCAATAAAACTTCTTTAATCCGACCGCCTTTATTGGTAAAAGTGATTTTAAAAACATCATTTTCTAAGGTAGAAAGTTGCTCCGCACCCGCAGCAGCAGTTGCAAACGCACCATATTCACCCGCCAATTGTTGCCTTTTGAGGGTATCAGGCAATGCAGTAGCTGTTGTAACAGGAGCGATTTTCGCAAGGCTATCGATGCGCCGTTGCGCGAAAGCGGCAGAATCGGCTTGTCTTTTCGCCGCGATTTGTGCCGCATTTGGTTGTTCATACCACTGCCAAGCAAACATCAGAAGCGCAATTAACATAAAACCGATAGCGGTGCTTTTTGTATCTTGATTCATTATTGAAAGGATAAATAAAAAATTAACTTTGTAATAAATTGACAATCAATTAGTCTTCAGCAGAACTAACAAGATTGCAACCAAAAATTGCTTGGTCTGACCAGATTGAACACAGTGGTTGCAAAAAACACGCAAAGTTAAAAAAAGATTAAAAAAAGATGGAACTTTTAACTAAAATTACGAAGGATATAAATTGAAACTACGAAGGATATAAATTGGAACGCGGATGACGCAGATAGGCGGATTTTCACGGATTTTTTGTTTTTTTTTAAAAAAATCCGTGAAAATCCGCCCTATCTGCGTCATCCGCGTTCCAATTGTATCCAAAACCACCCGCCGCAATGTATAAATTCGCCCTATCTGCGTCATCCGCGTTCCAATTCGCTCTACACCGTTGGTTGTCTAAATCGTTTTGGAATCCATTTGGTAAAATCGATTTGCAGGATTTTATAATCATTCATCGCTCGCCAAGTTAAAATGCAGCCCATCGGCAACATCACCAAACACGGAATCCATGCCGCCCAAATCGCAGGTACGGCTTGCACATCATTCAAATTTTTGCAATAAATCATTGCAATCATGTATAACATAAAAAAGAATATCGCCACCAAAATCGGATAACCAAAGCCCCCTTTTTGCACAATTGCCCCCATCGGCGCACCAATAAACAGGAAAATAAAGCAAATTGCGGCAATACTGTATTTCAAATGCAATTCATAGATAAATTTGGACAACGATTTACTCGTAATCGACAACGATTGCAAGGTCGATTCAATACTGCTTTGCACGCCGCGTATATACGAGTCCGCCCGATTGCGCACCCCTCCTTTTTGGTCGGACGGAATCAAATCAATGGAATCAAATTGCGCAACATACCATTTAGAAGGCTTCACGAGTGGCGTATTCGCTACCGCCGTAGCTCCAATTTTTGAAAAAGGCGTTTCTGATAAGCGACTATTAGACATCGAATCCATTATGTGCTGAATCTTGGAAGGTTTTGCTTTTGCCTTCGCGGTGTCTATTGCGGTGGTCGAAGACATCGTGTTAACCGTTGAAACGACACCGCCCCCTGAACTCGGCGCAGCTTTTTCAGCCGAACCCGCTTTGCGTTTGAAAGCCCGATAATAATCTAAAGTATTGACTTTCAATTCCATACACCGTCCACCAATCCCAACTTGTTCAATCGAATCAATGGCTTTGCCCAATTGAGTGGTCGTAAGCATTTTTTGATGTCCTTTAAACAATTCTTGATTGGTATTTTGGCGTTCAAATTGGGTTAAATCAAATATTTTTTGCCATGATTTAAATTTGATTCTAACAAAAGGATAATGTTTTACGCCATCTCTATTATTCATCGTTTCTTGGTATTGAACCCCATCTTGGAGGTTCATAACAATATATTGACGGTCTTTGGTAGTGAACATTTCGCCTTGTTTTGCCATGATTTGATTGACCAAATCGGCATTCCCACTGCTTTGATTCCCGTAAATCATCACATCTTTCAATTGCCTGCCATCCGCACTTTTTTTGCCAATGCGCATGGTATAATCTTGAAATTCGTCATTAAACACATTTTCTTCAAAGGCAAGGGTTGGTTTTGCCTTGCGAATGTCGTAAAAACGAGAGTGAAATTGCAAATTTGCCCAAGGAATCACCCTATCAGACACAAAAAGAGAACCGCAAGCAATCAAAAAAGCGGTTATCGCTAACGGCAGCATAATACGTGTCAAGGAAATGCCTGCTGATTTTAAACCCGCCAATTCGTATCGTTCTGCTAAATTCCCTAAAACCATGACGCTCGAAATCAATACGCCTAACGGAAGGGCATTCGGAACCATGGTCATCGAAAGGTAGAAAACCAATTCGGTCAACTCGAAAAAGGTCAGTCCTTTTCCCATGATTTCGTCGATATAAACCCATAAAAATTGCATCACTAACACGAATAAAGCAATGCAAAAAGCCACAAAAAAAGGAGGTATAAATGATTTTATCAAATATAAATCCATCTTTTTTAGGCGACTTGTGAGCAAATTCATTGCGTTTCCAATGATTTGGTCAATGGGATTCCATATCATTTGAAATATATTTATAATAAAATTCATATGTTTTGCATTAAATTAGAATAATTTATGTTTTTTAAATTATTTTTTTTAAATGATTGACTTTAAAACTCCTCAGCGTTTCTACTTTGGAAAATTAGGATACAATTGGAACGCGGATGACGCGGATTGGGCGAATTTTCGCGGATTTTTTTTATTTTTGAATCTTAATCTATTATAAAAATAAAAATCTATGCAAGGTTAAAAATTCGCGAAAATCCGCGTCATCCGTGTTCCAATTGTATCCTAAACCTACGCGATAGGATTCGTCTTATCGCTTGGATATTCAACGCGTACATGATAAATGCTTTTCAAAGTCGTTTTAAAAACAGCCTTACATTGTTCCAATGCTTCAAAAGTCAACGGCGAATTTGCTAATTGCCCATGTGCGATTTTTTCAGCAATGATGCGTTCTGTTAATTGGTCAATATTTTCGCCTGTTTTTTCTCGTAAACTTTTCGCCGCCGCCTCCAAACTATCGGCAAGCATTAAAATCGTTTGTTCCCGCGTATGCGGCAAGGGTCCCACATATTGAAATTTGGATTTATCTTTCACCGCATCCCCTCCTTCTTTCATATGTTTGTTATAAAAAAACTCTACCAAAGTCGTTCCATGATGCGTTTGAATGAATTGAATAATAATTTCAGGCAACCCATTTTTACGCGCCAATTTCACACCTTCTGTCACATGCTCCAAAATAATATGCGCACTTTCTAACGCCGATAATTGATTATGCAAATTCGTACCAGATTGATTTTCAATAAAATACATCGGTTTAAGCGTTTTGCCCACATCATGATACAGCGCACCGACTTTGACCAATAACGCATTTGCACCAATAACCGTTGCCGCCGCTTCTGCTAAATTCGCTACTTGAAGCGAATGTTGCAACGTTCCGGGCGCGTTTAAACTCATGGATTTTAACAACGGATGATTCAAATCCGACAATTCGGCTAACGCAATGTCAGAATCAAATCCAAAAAAGTTGCCAAATAATGGAATTAACGGATAGGCTAAAAGCATTAAAAAACCATTTAAAGACAGCCAGATAAAAACAGTCCAATTGATGCTGCCTAAATTACTTTCCTCAATCAGCGATAAACAAAGGTAACTAAGTCCATATATTAAGGTTATAAACGAGATGTGTTTGAAAAAATTTCTCCAATAACGCGTTTGCATCCGACTGAAAATCGCCGCAAAACCTGTCAATAATTGTAATAAAATAAATTCATAACCGGGTGCGTGAATCAATCCAATAATTAAAATGATTACCGTATGCGTCACCATTGCCAATTCGCGCCCATGAAAACTCCGAATGACGATTGGCGCGATGCAAAACGGAACCATATAAAGGTGTAAAATCTCTGCGGCTTTGATGCCATAGGTCAAAAACGCGTACATCAAGACCCAAGCTATCAAAAAAAACGTCCATCGCAATTTGATAAAAATATCTGCCGCATGAAAACGCAAATACAACAAAAATAAAAATAAAATAATGCTTGTCAATAAACTATAACCTGTCAATACCAAATAATATTTTCGATGTGAAATATTATCCGATTCATATTGTTCTTTGTAAGAAGACAATTTTTGATACACATTTGGCGTAATAATACTGCTTTTGGCAACAATCAACTCCCCTTTTGCCACTTTGCCGCGTGAAATCGCAATATTATCCAACTGTTCTAATTTCAATTGCTTGGTTTTTTCGGCATTGACCGCCAAATTCGGCGTTAAAACCGATTCCAATAAAGGATATAAAAATTCAGATTCTTTAAAACGATTGATTAAAGAATCATTCAGAAAATCTTTAACTTTATTCGGTGTGAGGATATTTTGCAACGTTTGTTTTTCCGTCGTATTCCCGCGTAAAATATTGATAACGAAGTCTTTATCTTTACTTTTGGTAAACGTATCTTGTTTTAAAATGCCTTTTTTTAATATTTTTTCCGTTACATAACTGCCATAATCTTGATATTTCGACGCATTTCGCAACACATCCGTAAATTGACCATCGCGCCGCGCCATTTTCAATTGTTCTTCAAACATGGCGTGAAACATTTTTTTGCGTTCCGCAATCACTTCCAAATCAATCTCATAAAAAGGAGAAAACTCTTTTTCTAACAATGCTCTTTCTTCTTCCAATTCTTTTTTGGATTTCTGAATCGCAAAATCAGTTGCCGCAGAAAGGTCATCGTATAACCAAACCTGTCCTTCCGAGAAACGATATTTAAATTTGGCATTAGTCGGAAAAAGAAAACTTAATGCTACCACTGCAAGCATTGCCGTCAAATATTTGGCAATATTGGGTATTGTTTTTAGAAACGCCAGTAAGCGTTTTTTCATCCTACTTTATTTTAAAAATAAAAAATTTGATTTGCCCGTTTTTTGTGCAAGTTTACAACAATTTTCCAATGATTTAGGGATTAAAAATAGAAAAGTTGCCACACTTTGAGGTGAGACAACTTTTCTATTTTTGAGTAGTCAAGAAATAAATTTCCTGATAAATAGTTAAATTTCAATAATGGACAACAACGTTTGGAGGGTTTCAAACCCTCCAAACGCTATACGAAATGTTATACTCCATTGAAAACCAAACGTTTAGTAGGTTTCAACGCTAAACTAAACAGCATCAAACCAGAACAGGCGATTTCTTTCTTTTCAAAACATTTTGAACTGCAATCACCACATCTTTCACACCCAAACCGTATTTATCCAACAATTCCATTGGGTCGCCACTCTCGCCAAAACTATCATTAACGGCAACATATTCCATCGGAGTCGGCATTTTGCGCGACAATAATTGCGCAACACTGTCGCCCAAACCACCATTGCGTTGATGTTCTTCTGCCGTCACGACACAACGCGTTTTGCTCACAGAATCCAAAATCGTCGCTGTATCCAAAGGCTTAATCGTATGAATATTAATGACTTCGCAACTAATTCCTTCTAAACCCAACCGTTTTGCAGCCTCCAAAGCATTCCAAACTAAATGCCCTGTTGCCAAAATCGTAACATCACTCCCTGTTGTCAAAGGCAATGCTTTTCCAATCTCAAAAGGCAAATTCGTCGTAAAAATGGGCCAAGACGGACGACCAAAACGCAAATAAACGGGTCCATAATGTTCCGCAATCGCAATAGTAGCCGCTTTGGTTTGCGCATAATCACAAGGATTGATGACCGTCATCCCGGGTAACATCTTCATTAAGCCAATATCTTCCAAGATTTGATGGGTTGCGCCATCTTCACCAAGCGTTAAACCTGCATGAGAAGCACAAATTTTGACATTTTTATGCGAATAAGCAATCGATTGTCGAATTTGGTCATAGACTCTACCCGTTGAAAAATTGGCAAACGTACCTGTATAAGGAATTTTGCCCGCCGTTGCTAAACCCGCCGCAATGCCCATCATATTGGCTTCCGCAATCCCCACTTGCACAAATCGTTGTGGAAAAGCCTTGATGAAAGCATCCATTTTTAGGGAGCCGACCAAATCGGCGCACAAGGCAACTACTTTTGAATTGGTCTGACCAACTGCCGCCAAACCGTCACCGAAACCGTCCCGAGTCGCTTTTTTGCCCGTTACAGTGATTTCTTGAAGTTTCATCTATTGAATTAATTGGTTTATCAATGAAAGAAGCGGCAAATATAAAGGGTCTATTGGAATAAAAAAATGTTTTTGAGAATTAAAACAGATACATCATCTGTGAGGTGAGGATAGAATTGGAACGCGGACGACACAGATTGGGCTGATTTTCGCGGATTTTTTGTTTTAAAACAACAAAAAATCCGCGAAAATCAGCCCAATCTGTGTCATCCGCGTTTCAATTCGCTCTACACCTTATCTTTTAGAACTTCATCTTTTTCTTGAAAAATGACTCCATATTCTTTTAATTCTTCTAAAACAGGCTCATAAACTTCTTTCAATACAGGAATATTGACCCCAATCGAATTAATTTTGCCCAACATCACTAATTTCACAAAAATACCAATCGGCAAACCGACCAATCGAGACATCGCGGTATTATTACCATCCGTTCCTTTCAAAACCAATGTGGAAGTCAATCGCCGCATTTGTCGGTTCAATTCGTATTCAAATTCGTGCTGCATGATAACCATATCCTGCTCGGTATCTTTCAATTTCCATTTTTCCAACAATAATTGTTCTAAAATCAACGCAGGAGTCGCACTTTTGATACGCAATTTTTTCTTCCGAAACAAACCAAGCCATTCCAATTTTTGCATCACAGGCGAATCCGCAGAAGGTTCGCCCAACATATTGGCAATTTTTTCCTTGACCGAAGAACCTGTTGCTTTGTTGGAAACAAAAGATTCCATCAATTCGTGATAGGTGATTTCTTCAGAATCCAAAATCGGAAAAGAGCCATCCGTCAACCCAATTTGAATGATCGCATTCCAAGCATCACAAAAACCTTTATGCCGCAATGTTCCTCTCAATAAATTGGGAATCGGACCCAAATCATACAACTCTCTGTATAACAACGAGTCCCGATTCGGATAGGCTTCCCATTCGCCCATATTAGGCACATTGACGGTACGATATTGCGTAAACAGTCTGTTATACGGAATGTATTTCAACTTGCCTTCTTCCAAATATTGCGCCGTTCCCTGCCCTGCCAAAACCACATTGCGCGGATTCCAAGTAAACTTATAATGCCAAGGATTATCATCCGATTCAGGCGCGACCAAACCGCCTGTGTAAGACCGAAATGATTTCAATCGCCCCCCTTTTGCAATAATTTCATCAATTTTTTGTTTACCACTCATGTGGTCAATACCGGGGTCAAGCCCCATTTCGCCCATGAAAATCAATGCTTTAGAACGGGCTTCATCGCCTAACGCATAGAGTTGTTTTGAAATATAAGAAGCCGTAATCAGATGCCGTTTTAATTTAATACAATCTTGCGCCACTTCAAAATGAAGGTGCGGCGGCAAGAGTGAAACCACCACATCAGCGCGTTGAATCAATTCACGGCGGTCATTGACTTTCGTTGCATCCAACCAAGTGCCGCGTCCATTGGGATGCCCATTAATTTTTTTAAGGGCGACTTCGTGGTTCGCATCCGCTACCGTTACAAACCAATTATAAAATTTGGCTTTTTCGAGGACGTAATTTATCAACGCCGTAGAGGAGCGACCTGCTCCAATAATCAAAATGTTATTCATAACCCCTCAGTGATAAACAAAATCGACAATACACGCTTGAAAGGATTCAAGTAGTGTTAAATTTTGATTTGATTAATAATTAAAATTGGTAAATTTTGCCGTAAAGTACATCAATTTTTGGTAAAAATACTTGCTTGATACGATTTGTCGTATATTTGCCCGTAAATTTTTACAAAAAAACAGCTTAAATCAACTTTTTTTACAAAAATCGTAATAACTATGCACGAGTTTATTGATTTTTTCCTACACTTAGATAAGCATGTAGAGGCTTTTTTTACGCAGTACAACACGTTGTCGTATGCTATTATTTGCTTAATTTTATTTTGTGAAACGGGTTTGGTCGTAACCCCTTTTTTGCCGGGGGACTCCTTATTATTTGCAGTGGGCGCGACCATTGCTAAAATTGGCGTTTTAAAATTATGGGTAGCGATTCCATTGATGTTTTTAGCAGTGATTATCGGGGATAATGTCAATTATTTTTTAGGAAATAAAATCGGTATTCGATTATTTGATATGAAGATTCCGTTTTTAAAACGAGAATACTTAACCAAAACGGAAGCCTTTTATGAAAAATATGGCGGTAAAACCATTGTTATGGCTCGTTTTGTGCCGATTGTACGCACTTTCGCGCCCTTTGTAGCAGGTATTGGCGCAATGTCTTATCCCAAATACATTGGTTACTGTATTGGTGGCGGCATTTTATGGGTCACGGGATTAACAATGTTAGGCTACCTTTTTGGGCAAACCGAATTAGTTAAAAATAATTTTGAATTGGTAATATTGGGAATTATTTTAGTTTCAGTATTGCCAATGGTGATAGAAGTTTTACGAGCTAAATTTGCAAAGTAAACGCGAACGAATAGCGAGTGGAGGATTTTAAAAACCTCCACTCACTGACTTATTTTTTTATTTTTGAGCAATCGCCTTCAAATCCATTTTGCACTTGCCACATTTACCTGCTTTGGCACTTGGCTTTTCGCATTTCATAGGGCATTCGTACATCGCTGCAACGGTTTTAGAAGCATCAACTGCTTTCGGAGCATCAGCCGCCGTTTTGGATGCATCCGCTTTTGGAGCATCATCTGCCGCTTTTGGAAGTGCTGCATTTTCAATAGGCAATGCTGTCGTTGTAGAAGGCGTACCTGTTGTTGCTCTTGTCTCAACGGGCGTTGTATTAACTGGGTTACTGGTCGTTTTTGGTGCTTCTTCGCACGAAACCATGAATAACGCTGCAAATCCTACAAATTTAAATAATTTCATCTTAGTTGGAATTAATTTTTTTGATTGAAATGAAAAGTCCAAAACGAAAAAAGTATCTAAATGTTATGCGTTAGTGTAACAAAGATTCAATTATATTGATAAGACCGTTTGGAGGGTTTAAAACCCTCCAAACGATATACTATCTTGAAAATCAACATTTTAGCACGTATTTTTTTCGGCTCAACTAATTTAAAATAACATCGTTTTATGTTGTGGCGACACGACGTTGAGATGTTTGTAGGCTTTTTCAGTCGCTTCTCGACCTCTCGGTGTTCTTTGTAAGTAGCCTTCCATGATTAAAAAGGGTTCATGCACTTCTTCTATCGTACCCGCTTCTTCGCCTACTGCCGTGCCAATCGTCGTCAAACCAACGGGTCCACCTTTAAATTTGTGAATAATCGCCGATAAAATTCGATTATCCATTTCATCCAAACCACTTTCATCCACATTTAACGCTGTCAACGCATATTGCGCAATCGCCAAATCAATATTACCATTGCCTTTCATTTGCGCAAAATCCCGCGTCCGACGCAACAACGCATTTGCAATACGCGGTGTCCCCCGACTCCGACGTGCAATTTCCGTCGCACCGTCATCATCAATACCCACTTTCAAAATTGCTGAAGACCGTTTAATAATGCCTTTTAACGTTTCAACATCGTAATAATCCATATGACAAGTGATGCCAAAGCGCGCTCGCATCGGCGCGGTCAGCAAACCCATCCGCGTTGTCGCGCCGACAAGCGTAAATGGATTCAACGCAATTTGAATACTGCGCGCATTCGGACCCGAATCAATCAAGATGTCAATTTTATAATCCTCCATCGCCGAATACAAATATTCTTCAACAACAGTGTTCAAACGATGAATTTCATCAATAAACAAGACATCTCCGCTATCTAAATTGGTCAAAAGTCCTGCTAAATCGCCCGGTTTATCCAAAACGGGACCCGAAGTCATTTTCATTGCCGCGCCCAACTCATTCGCAACAATATGCGAAAGCGTTGTTTTTCCCAATCCGGGCGGGCCATGCAATAAAACATGGTCTAATGCCTCACCTCGTTTTTTAGCCGCGCCAATGAAAACCTTCAAATTATCCACAATTTTAGGTTGACCGCTAAAATCAGTCAAGACTTTCGGACGTAAAGCGCGTTCAACTTGTTTATCCTCTTGATTCTGCTCCTTTTTAGAGGCATCCGTATTTTGATTTTTTTTCATATATTATTTAATGATCGTTTTGCAATACAATTGGAACGCGGATGACGCGGATTGGGCGAATTTTCACGGATTTTTTTTGAATTTTTACGAATTTTGCACTGAATTTCAAAAAAAATCCGCGCTAACCCGCTCCATCCGCGTTCCAATTGTATCCAAAACCACTCGACGCAAATCATACATCGCAATCCCTTGA
Organism: Chitinophagales bacterium; assembly: GCA_013298955.1. Taxonomy (GTDB): domain Bacteria; phylum Bacteroidota; class Bacteroidia; order Chitinophagales; family Saprospiraceae; genus JAAFJT01. Next base: position 49,346 of record JAAFJT010000007.1, on the reverse strand, counting down.
AAGGGCGTTTCTTTTGGTGCAAATTTATAACAATTCATGTTACAATTCATTAAACCAATAAACATATTTTTTTAAAATATTTGTGAACAAATAATCTAAAAAATCCGCAAATAGCATGTTAAAATCGCCTACATTTGCACCGTAAAAATCACCCACATGATATTGACATTCAGTTTGACCCTGCCCATTAAAGACCCAGTGCTGCAATTTGCACTCCTATTGTTCATTATTTTGCTCGCACCCATGTTGTTGCGCGTCATTCGCGTACCCAGCATTGTCGGTTTGATACTTGCAGGAGTGGCAGTTGGCACACATGGTTTTGGACTTTTAGAAATTGATGCGGCGGTGAAAATGTTTGCCTCTATCGGCTTACTTTACATCATGTTTTTGGCGGGCTTGGAAATTGATTTTCGAGATTTCAAACGCAACTCGTTGAAATCAGCCGTTTTCGGGTTTTTAACTTTTTCAATACCGTTATCCATTGGCACGATAACCACTTTTTATTATCTCGGTTTTCCATTCCAATCCTCGCTTTTGCTCGCCAGCATGTACGCGACGCATACGCTCATCTCCTACCCTATTGTCAGTCGATTGGGCGTTACCAAAAATGAAGCGGTGACGATTACGGTTGGAGGAACGATTATCACTGATACGGCTGCGTTATTATTGTTATCACTCATCACAGCGAGTGCCAAAGGCAACCTTAATCTACCATTTCTATTGGAAATGGCAGCTTCTTTAATCTTTTTTTCAACGGTAGTGCTTTGGGTTTTCCCAAAAATAGCGCGATGGTTTTTCCAAAACATTGAAAGTGAGGGTGTTTCGCAATATATTTTTACGTTAACCGTCGTTTTTGCCTCTGCGAGTTTGGCAGAAATTGCGCATATTGAACCGATTATTGGGGCATTTTTAGCAGGTTTGGCGTTAAACAGACTCATTCCGCATGCATCTCCTTTGATGAATCGAATCCAATTTGTGGGAAATGCGTTGTTTATTCCGTTTTTTTTGATTCGAGTGGGGATGATAGTTGATTTAAAAATCCTATTTGGAACGCATGCCGCCCTAAAAGTAGCCGCAACCATTTTAACGGTAGCCTATGTTACCAAATGGTTAGCAGCCTACATTACCCAACAAATATTTGGTTATTCGACGACCGAAAGAAATATTATTTTTGGATTAGGCAGTTCTCATGCAGCCGCGACATTAGCTATTATTTTAATTGGTTTTGAATTAAAACTATTTGATGAAAGTGTGATGAATGGTACTATTTTAATGATTTTAGTTACCTGTATCGCCTCCACTTTTATCACAGAACGCGCTGCTAAAAAATTGGCAATCCATGAATTGCAAAATATAGCCAAAGATAATGAACGCTTAGAACGAATTTTAGTCCCCTTAGCCAATCCCGCCAATTTTGAACAATTGTTAGATTTAGCGATTTTGATTAAAAATCCGCGTTCACACGAACCTATTTATCCACTCAGTGTGGTCAATGACGATTCAGAGGCAAAGAAAAACATCCTAATTAACAACAAATTGTTTGAAAAAGCTATTGCTCATGCTGCCGCAACGGAAACGAATATTGAAGTGATTCAACGGGTTGATTTAAATACATCAGGTGGTATTTTGCGTGCAATCAAAGATTTGGCGATTAGTGATGTGGTGATGGGTTGGAATGGAAAAGCCTCTACAACTGATTTTTTCTTTGGTTCGATTATGACCCAATTATTACAAAATACAAATAACAATATATTGGTTTCCAAAGTATTACAACCGATTAATACATTATCAAAAATAATTATAATTGTACCTCAAAATGCCGCGTTGGAAAGTGGATTTAAGCATTGGTTGACCATTATTAAACGGCTGAGTGGACAATTGAGTAAAAATATAACTTTTTATGTAGCCGAAAGCGATATTGATTTTTTCAAAAATTTGTTTAAAAAACAACGTCCTGCGTTAGATGCGGAGATACAAATGTTCCAAGATTGGGATGTTTTTGAACGCGCCGAAACCTTGGTTTCAAATGATGATTTATTGCTCATTGTGAGTGCGCGAGAACAAACCGTTTCGTATCAACGCGGTATGGAAAGGTTATTGCGGGTGCTGTCACACTATTTTACGGATAAAAATTTTGTCATCATTTACCCTGAACAAACCCTCTAATTTCACAAATCATATAAATATAATAAAAATACATAATCAATTCACTATAAAATTTTATTTTAAAAACAGTATGATAAATCAAATTTTAAACAAAAACCCAAGCTTTTTTAATTATAAAATTTGGTTTTGGTCAACAGCCCTGTTAGGGCTCACCTTAATCATTTTAGTACCACCATTTCACTCGCCTGATGAATTTAATCACTTTTATAAAGCCTATCATATTGCCGATCGACCAAAAAATATATTTTCGTGGGTTTAAATTTGGTATTAAACCTTCTTTTAATAAAAATTTGGTCATCACATCTACACCAACTCATTTATCCTTTTGCAGATATTACTAAAAATACTTATCAAGACTTGCACCCTGGATATAATGTTAATCCAGATTTACAAGTACAATATATTCTAAATCAACCTATTGAATTTTTAGAAAAATTTATATCCGCTACTTTTTCAAGCTATTCTCATACCAATCAAAGCTACATTGCCACATTTGGTTGGGAATTAATTCGCTTACCTGAAAAAGTTACAATTGTATTTTTAATTCTGCTTGTGATTCTTGTTGCTTTACAACCCATTCGGTGGACACGAGTAGATAGAGGTTTAATGCTACTGATTGCGCATGGTATGACAAGCCTTTTCCTCCTATCAACATACTTACACTGGGATTCCGTTGGGGGCGAAGTGACCGATATTCATACGGCTAAATATTATTTAGCCACTTATGCCTTGATAATGCTTGTTTTAGGAGGTAGTTTAACTCAATGGAAAATACTTCTCAATCAAAAAAGTTATATTGAGACTGCCTTAAAATGGTCATTTGTGGGTATATGGATTTATTTTTTAATTTTAATTTACAAACGATACTATTCAATAGGTATATAGTAGTCGGGAGATTTATTTCCACTAATTAGTGGGAAATAAATCTCCCGACTACACAGCCTATTCAATTTAAGTGTATTTATTTATAAATCAATGAATTATCAAAAATTTCGCATTTTTTTTGCAAAACCCAATAGATTATTTTTACTTTTCGCAATTCTATTAGTTGCCTATGTCCGACTCCGCTTATTGGACATTGCCTTTGAGCGCGATGAAGGAGAATATGCGTATGCAGGACAATCCATTTTACAAGGGTTGTTGCCTTACCACGATTTTTATAATATGAAAATGCCTGGTACTTATTTTGCATTTGCCTTGATAATCAAATACTTAGGTCATCATGCAATCGCCATTCGGTTTGCAACAATGTGTATCAATTTCTTTAATACAGGATTGGTCTATTTGATTGCCAAAACAAAATTGAAAGCAGATGAAAGTATCATTGCACCATCCGTGTATTTATTGTTAAGCCTTACTTATGAAGCACAAGGTTGGGTTTCTAATTCAGAACATTTTGTTTTGTTGCCAGCCTTGATAGGTATTTATCTGTTATCCAATGTTGAAAAAAACGAAATTTCAAAGCAAAATTTCTTATTAACTTGCGCAGGCATTGCCTTAATGTCCGCTTTTCTAACCAAACAACATGCTTTTGGCTACCTTCTCTTCGCAACGCTTTGGATTGGTTTCATTAGTTTAGAATCTCCTAAAACATTCCATTTCAGTAATTTAATCAATAGCTCCTTTCTAAAAACACTCATAACTCGCTACTTTTTTTTCGGAATCGGTTGTTTATTGCCAACAATCGCGTTAAGCGAGTATTTATACAAGAATCATCTATTTGAACCTTTTTACTTTTTAACATTCAAATATGCGGCTGCTTACACCTCCTTAATTTCGCCGCCCTTGAAATATATATCTAATTTTCGCCCTATTTTTTGGAATAGTTGTGTACACTGGATACTCTTTTTTGCAGCAATTCGAGTTTTATTGTTGCCGAAATGGGCAGATAAAATTGATAAAAACAAGTCAAAATCCCTGCACTTACGCATATTTTTACTTTTATTCTTTGCATGTTCTTTTGCCTGTGTTTGTCCAGGAGGCTATTACCGCCCTCATTATTTTCAACTCATGTTTCCATCGGCAGCCTTATTAATCGCTTTGGGAATAGCAAGATGCTGCATTTTATGGGCAAAAACCACTCAAAAATGGCAATTAAACCCTGTAAAATTACAAATAATGGGATTTTGTGCCTTTATCCTTGCCCAATTTGGGTATCTTTTTCTTTGGTCTCCTAATGAAATTATGTTGAATATGTACGATGGAGACGTATGTACAGAAATGCGCTCAATTGGCAAGATGCTCCCTAGTCTAACAAAATCGAATGATAAAATCGGGATTCTTGGAGGCGAGCCTCAAGTTTATTTTTATGCCAATCGAATGGCTTCTACGGGTTTCCTATATCATTATCCATTGATAGAACATCAGCCCTATGCTATTCCTATGTCCAAACAATTTGTAACAGAAACAGAAAAAGCTCGTCCAAAAATTTTTATTTACAGCTATCAGATTAATAGTAAAACTCATAATCAAGTCACTTCCAATTATTTAAATCATTGGAAAAAACAATTTTGCAATGATTATGATATGATTGGCAAAATATATAAAGATTTATCCAAACCATTTTCGCCACCAGATTTGCGCTGGAAACATTTAAATCAAGATATATCCAGTGATTCTTGCGTCGTTACAGAGATTTTTAAACGAAAATCACCATAAAACACTTATTGAAAATTTTGTATTTAAATGATTAGAAGCAATAAAAGGGCATGTAACAAAATTAGTAGTTGGGAAATTTATTTCACGTGATACACGTGAAATAAATTTCCCAACTACTAATTTTGTTACATGCCCCAGTAAAATTCCACATAGTGCATTGAAAATCAACACATTATGTGAACCCTATAAACCTATGAGTTCTAACTTATTTCATTAATTCAGAAATAACGATTGTGCCATTGGTTTGCGGCGATTGTTTACTCATTTTCACCGTTTTACCTGCTGCAATCCAGTAAGTTGAAATCGTTTGACCATCGGTTGAAGTACTTTCGACTTTCAAGGCATCAAAACTTCCCGCAGGCACATTGACCATTTCTTTATCAGAAACTTTCAAATTATGCGCTGTAAGTTGTTGTCTATCAGCATCAAACGTTTTATAAGAAAACTTCAAGCCTGCTGTTAACGGCATCGCGCCCAATATCAAATCCAAACCGGCACCTTCAGAAAGAACTTTTTCATCGGTTGGATACGATTCTTCTCTCGTACCAGCCTCATCCATAATTTTACTCCGCATCAAACTTGGCTCGTAAGCTAAAACCATGCGTTTTTCGCCGATTTCAGTTTCTCGTTGCACAGGTTTGAATGTTTTTCGCTCCAAAGTATTGACATCAGACGTTTTTTGATTGCCCGATTTCGACACTTCTGTAATTTTCCACCGATTGCCTTCTGCTTTGACCTCTCTAAGCAATTCCGTTTCAATCGGTGTTTCTTGATTATTTGCCCGTACCGTTACATGATATTTAAAAGTCCCTTCTGCTAAATCCGTAGTAGATTGTAACATTTCACCTATATTTGAAAATCGGTCATTCCCATTTTGCTCACTTACAACGGTTTCTGATTGAACCACCACCTTTGAGTCCGTCATTTTGACATTTGGCTCCTGTGGAGTCGTTGTGACATTTTCAGTTATTTTTTCGGTTCTCTTACCATGTTCATCTATGGTTACTTCAACCCTTTTTTGCGTTTTTGTAACTTCGGATTGGGTCACAACAGGGGCTGATTTTACAACCATTTCCGTTTTGGTCACTTCGGATTGGGTTACAACGGGTGCTGATTTTACAATCGTTTCCGTTTTTGTAACGCTTGGCATATTTTCAACAACTATTTCTGTTTTAGTAACAGTAGGTTGCGCCAGCTTCATATCTTCTACTTTCGTAATCGTTGATTTCACTTCCTCCACTTTCATTTCGGTTTTTGTTACCGCAGGTTGCGCCATTTCCTTCGTAGCAGCAGATTCCGCCATTTTAGCCCGTTCCATTGCTTTTTCTACCTTCATAGGCTGCACTTTCATACCCATCGTTTCACCACCTTTTGTTATCGCGGGTGGCGCGTAAACAGGTTGTGGAGCGACGACAACAGGCATTTCTGGTGCTTTTTTAGCACTCGCACTTGCCATTTTTGTCGCATCAGTCTGGGCATTTGCCAATGCAACCGTTTGAATATCAACGGTTATCTCCGCCAATCGCTGCGCAATTTCGGGTGTTATCTCCTCTTGAAAACGCCCCCCTAAATATTTCGCCATGAACCGTTCCGATGCCGCCAATGCTGCCATATTATTCACAGGACGCGCAAAACCATGTCCTTCATCCATCGCACAAAGGTATTCAACAGGAATTTTACTATCCCGCATTGCCACTACAATTTGGTCAGCCTCCGTTTTTTTGACCCTCGGATCATTTCCACCTTGAATAATCATCAAAGGTGTTTTGATATTTGCCACATGATTCAAAGGAGATTGTTTTTCCAAAAGGGCTTTACCTGCTTCATTCGTCGGGTCACCCATGCGCAAATGAAACATCGTGCGTCCCGCTTCCCAATAAGGCGGAATCGTTGCCAATAAAGTATTCAAATTAGAAGGTGCCACTTCTGCAACTGCCGCTTTATACACATCAGGCGTAAAAGTCACCCCTGCCAAAGTCGCATAACCACCGTATGAACCACCTGTAATCCCCACTTTATCCTTATTCACAATCCCTTTTTCAACTAAATGTTTTACACCCCAAGTAATATCATCTTGCATTCTATCGCCCCACTGTTTATTGCCCGCATCCAAAAAACGCTTGCCATAACCTGTCGAGCCTCTAAAATTCATGCTTAAAACCGCATAACCCCGATTTGCCCAAAATTGCGCATACCGATTATAACCCCAATAATCACGCGCCCAAGGACCGCCATGTGGAACCACCATCAATGGTAAATTCGTAGCGACTTTACCTCTTGGAGTCGTCAAATAAGCAGGAATCTCTAATCCATCCACAGACGGATAAGTAATCGCCATCATTTGAGCCAATTGTTCAGGCTTCAATTTAGGACGCGGGCGATATTGGAATGTAATTTTCTTCGTCGTGCGGTCTAATAAATGGATTTCACCAGGGTCTGTATCCGAATAAACCGATATTAACCATTGATTTTCCATCGCATCCGCATTGACCAATTGCACTTCTTTGTCCATGAAACGCGATTTTAATAAATTATAATCGGCTTCAAATAACTTATTTTTCCAATACGCACGCGGTTTTAAATCAAAATAACGGGTCGAAATTAATTCCCGACTGGCTTCTGAGAAAAACGCTTCCTCAAAATCCACTTTGTTATCAGGGTCTGTTTCCACCAACGTTTCATTGCCTGTAGCAGGGTCAAGCAACATCAAACGCGTGAAATTGTTTTCCAAACCATGATTGGAAACCATATACACATGCTTATTGTCCTTGTCAAAAGCAAGTGTATAGGCTTGTTCTAACGCCCCACAATCGTAAATTTTAATCATATTATCAGGTTCAACCCGCAAAATATCGGTGGTTCCATCTTCATTGGTGCGGCTTGCTAAACGCAAGTTTTCATCCCAATCGAACGTCCAATCCGTAATACGGTCTTTGTTTTCGCGCAATAATTTACGCGCTCCTGATGCAATATTGATTTCGTACAGATTGTGCCAAGCAGGGTCTGTATCATTCAACCCGACTCGAATCACATTCGGGTCTTTTTTCGAGACATTATAAATATATGCCCGAACATTTTTCATATCTGTCAAATCCCGCGCTATCGGTACGCCCTCTTTATCAGGCGCGTCCGTCGGATTAACAGCATAAAGGTGGAAATTTTCATCCCCTTTTTTGTCCTGAACGTATAACAAATATTTGCTATCCGCAGTCCAAAAATAGTGTCGAATCGGACGACTATCGGCTGTCACCACCCGAGCCGCGTCAAAAGGCTCATTGACTTGTTTCACCCAAAGATTCATTTCACCCATGTAAGGCTTCGTGAAAGACAGCATTTTGCCATTAGGCGAAAGTTGTCCGCCAGCAATTTGCGGATTATCAAAAAAATGTTCTCTCGGAATTAATGGAATATCTTGCGCGAAGAGTTCCGAACTGGTTAGAGCCGAGAGCAAAATCAGGAAGAATGTGCTTCTCATAAATGGTTTTGTTTTTTGTAACTAAATAACGGTACAGCATGTACCAAGCGCAAAAGTAAACCTTAAAATTAGACTGCCAAATTTTTTTACACTTTATTTATGACATTTTTTATTTTAATATAATTATGGCTATTATAACAAAAAGTTTAAAATATATTAAAAAAGGCAAACGTAAACTACATTACATTTGCCCTGCCCGACGATTTTATTTTCTTGTGATATATGTAAAGATTTTGGTATCAATAGGTTATCGGTTTTATTAAAAATTGAATTATAAAATTCGTTTCAATGCGTTGTGACTCCTTTTAGTTTGCTACCCCTTGAGTCAACTCGGTAATCATCACGGCATCATTCAGATGCGTCAACGTTGTCATGATTTTTACAGCCCTTCCTTTTTCAATCCAAAAAGTCGTCGCTTCATCGCCATTAATCGGTGTGAAAGCGACTTTGAACGCGTCAAAACTACCCGCAGGAACCGTTACGCGTTCCATACCGATGACTTTCACTTGATTAATTTTAATTTGATGACTTTGCGGATTGAACGTACGATAGTAACCAATAAAACCTTCGCGCAAGGGCAACGAACCAATCACTAAATCCAACCCCGCGCCATCGGTCAAAATCGGTTGCTCCGTTTGTAAAGCAATGATTCGGTCGATAGAGCCGCCTTGTACTTTGCCTTTAATGGCAGTGGGCGCGTAATCCAATTCAATTTTTAATTGACCATTTTCCAGAATCCTTTTAACAGGTTTCATACTCTTTTGGTCAATTGTGTTGATTTCCAATGAATTACCAAAAAGCGAAGCCGTTTTTTCTGAAATAACCCAATTGCCATTTTCAGATTTAATTTGACGCGTCATGTCCATACTCACAGGCAAACCATCTAATTGAATGGTGCTGCGATACTGACAATTAGAGGCTGTCAAAACCGTCGTTGACGGAGGCATAGGCGCGTTCAACTCAGCATCTGTCGGGTGAATGACGGTTCTGCGCGTCGTGTGTGCGGCAGCTTCGGTTTCGTGGAAATCGGCTTTCGTAAGCGTATCAGCAAAACTGATATTTGAAAGTCGCTTACTCACAATCGATTCGCTCATCAAAGCAACAGTGCTACTGACGGGCAAATATTGTGAAGGGGGCTGTGCCATCGCTAAATGCGGTGTTAACAGCAAAAGTGGGACAACAAGCGATGTTGTTCTCATGGTAGTATGAATTTTATGATAAAATAGGGTTCAATACAGGGATAAATCCCTGCACGAAGGTACATACATCTTGACTAATTCCGCAAATTATTTTGCAAAAAAATATTTTTATTTATTTATTTATGGCAAAAATGCGATTTTAACAAATAATATTTTTAACCTATTTATCAAAAAAAATATACACAAAAATATATTAGTCGCTTATTGACAGAATTTTAAATATTCATAAAAAGTGTTTTGTATCTCAAACTACCCTTGCAGGTAGGCAACCAATTTCTCCTCAAAATAGGCTTCTTTAAACCATGTTTGAATTGGTATCAATTCAAAATAGGGTTTTCCTGTAATCAATTTAAATTCTTCGCGCACATTTCCGCCTTTGAGTGCGATAATGCCGTTTGGAATCCCATGTTGCTGCTTTCTTTTCAACGACTTCAAACTCCATAACGCTAATTTATCATAGGTAGCAACCGCCCGCGTCACCACGAAGTCAAATTTTTCTTTTACTTCCTCAGAGCGCACCGCCAAAGCAGTCACGTTTTTCAATTCGAGCGCGGTTGAAACCTCTTGTACCACCTTAATTTTCTTGGCAATACTGTCAGTCAAAACAAATTTTACATTCGGATACAAAATCGCCAACGGAATGCCCGGAAATCCGCCGCCTGTTCCCAAGTCCAAAATCGCCGCCCCGTCTCGAAAAGGGACGTATTTGGCAATCGCCAATGAATGTAATACGTGATGCAAATACAAATTATCCATATCCTTGCGCGAAATGACATTAATTTTTGCATTCCAATCCGTATAAAGCGGCATCAACGCTTCAAATTGTTGTTTTTGCAAATCTGTTAAATTAGGAAAATAGGATAGTATTGATTCCATAAAAAATTGATTATCAATGGTTTAAAAATAAAAATCACTCATCATTGCGCCATGAAGCGTCAATAATGGGCGAAGTTATAAAAATTTGAAGTTATTTAATTAATCTGTTGTCCATTTCAATTGAATGATCCATTGCGCTTGCCTAATCGCTACATTCGTGACTGATTTTTGGTATTTTTTTCAAAAAACTTTCTTTTTTGCTCCCAAAAACCTATCTTTGTAAAGATTTTTAATAAAAAACAAGTGTAAACATTTTTTTAGCATTTGAATACCATTTAGGAAGCGGTCGTTTACATTATACGGTGAAGCCGGATATGTTAAATGTTTTGGCATGATTCACGGAGAAGCCATTTTTTCGGCGGCGGATTTCGGATTCCAATGATATGAAATTATTTTTTAAATTTATACAAATAAGGTGCTTTGTTAGCTGCACCTGTCATTTTCTTTTCCAACCGTTCTAAAATATTCAAATTCAATATTTTACGTTGAAAATTGGTACGTAATAACGCCTCATTTAAAATCGTTTCATACAAATTTTGCAAATCCTGCATCGTGAAAACTTCAGGCAATAAATTAAAACCCACTAAATCGCTATCCAATTTAGAACGCAATGTTTTCAAAGCACGCTCCACCATTTCCTGATGGTCAAAAGCCAATTCAGATAATTGATAAACATCATACCAATCACAACTATCGGATAAGACATCAGGGGTTGGTTTTACTTTCGTAAAATCCGTCAAAGCGTAATACCCAATTGACACAAATCGTTTTAATATCCAATCATTTTCATCTAAATCAATAGGAATTGTATTGAAATATCGTTTATGAATGGTGTCATCGGTTCGATTGGGTGCGCCAAAAGTATAAAATTGTTCCAAATAAATCTCTTTTACACCTGCCCGTTCCTGCAAAACCCGCTGTGCTGCCTCATTAAGACTTTCCGAAAGTTGCACAAATCCACCCGGAAGCATCTTGTTACAACTTCCTTTGGGTTGCAACAACAACACTTTTAATTGACTATCATGGAAACCAAAAATAACACAATCTACTGAAACAGAGGGCAATAAACCCGTTCCATGTCGAAAAATGGTCAAATCTATCTTATTTTGCATCCTTTTTTGATATTTTTTTGCAAAAATACGTTAAATATTTGGTTCGTAATAAAATGATTCGTACTATTGTATCATTTTGATACAATAAAGTTTTTCCATACCTATTTGTTTGATTTTAAAAGCAATGAAAAATTTAACAGTCTTTACGGCTACGCTTTTGAGCAGCCTCACAGGATTTGCGCAAGAAGCCACTCCCCTACCCCAATTGGGAAAGTGGCTGGTGCAGCAGGCACTTTATCGGAGATTCCGCGACTGGGTATTCCTGCGATGGTGGTTGCAGATGGCCCTGCGGGGTTGAGAATCAGCCCAAAACGCAAGAATGATTCTACTCATACGTTCTATTGTACGGCTTTTCCAGTGGCAACTTTGTTGGCATCTTCTTGGGATACGGCGTTGGTTCAAAAAGTGGGCGCGGCGATTGGCAATGAGGTTCATGAATACGGCGTTGATATTTTATTGGCTCCGGGTATGAACATTCATCGGAATCCACTCGGCGGACGCAATTTTGAATATTACTCAGAAGACCCATTGGTGACTGGAAAAATCACGGCGGCGATGGTCAATGGCGTTCAATCGAATGGCGTTGGCGTTTCTATCAAACATTTTGCGGCAAATAATCAAGAAACGGAACGCAGCACCATCAATACGCTCGTCACGGAACGGACGATGCGCGAAATTTATTTGCAAGGATTCAAAATAGCGGTGCAATCATCCAATCCATGGACGGTGATGAGTTCTTATAACAAAATTAATGGGACGATGGCTTCGGAAAGTGTTGATTTATTAACCAACATTTTGCGTAAAGATTGGGGTTTTCAAGGTTTTGTGATGACCGATTGGTTTGGCGGCAAAAATCCTGTCGAACAAATGAAGGCTGGCAATGATTTATTGATGCCCGGTACGCCGTCTCAACTTAAAAAATTGGCAGAAGCCGTCGCTTCGGGTCAATTAAGTATGGACGTTTTGGATAACAATGTGGAACACATTTTAAACATTTTGTTAAAAACGCCAACTTTCCAAAAATACGCGTTTTCCAATCAACCTGATTTAAAAAGTCATGCTCAAATCGCTCGTGCTGCCGCCAGTGAAGGAATGGTTTTGTTGAAAAATGAGCAAAAAACATTGCCTTTTTCTCCTAAATTGCAAAAAATCGCGCTGTTTGGCAATACTTCTTATAACATGATTACGGGTGGAACAGGTAGCGGAGACGTAAATGAGGCTTATACCGTTTCAATGGTGCAAGGATTTTCAAATGCTAATTTATTGATTGACAATACTTTAAAAGATTTATACGAACCTTATATTGATAAAGCGACGAAAGCATTTCCGAAGAAAAAAATGTTTTTTGAACCAGACCCTGTGATTCCAGAATATGAGTTGGATTTAAGCAAAATCGTTATTGCAGCAGAGGCAAATGAGGTTGCTGTACTTACGATTGGTCGCAATTCTGGTGAATTTTTAGATAGAAAATTAGAAGCCGATTATTATTTAACAGCAACGGAAAAGGATTTAATTAAAAACGTTTCAGAAATATTTCATGCCAAAGGTAAAAAAGTGGTGGTCTTATTAAATATTGGTGGCGTTATTGAAACAAATAGTTGGTCAATGTATCCAGATGCGATTTTATTGGCTTGGCAAGCAGGTCAGGAATCAGGCAATTCGATTGCGGACGTGTTGACAGGCAAAGTAAATCCATCAGGCAAATTGGCTACGACTTTTCCAAAAGATTATGGTCATGTGCCGTCCGCCAACAATTTTCCGGGTACGCCCAAAGAAAAACCGACAGAAGTTATATATAAAGAAGGAATTTATGTGGGCTATCGGTATTACGAAAGTTTTGCCGTGCCAGTGGCGTATGAATTTGGTTATGGACAATCTTATACCACTTTTAATTTTAAAAATTTAAAATTAAGTGATAAAAAATTTGGCAATCAATTAACAGTTACGGTGGACGTAACCAATACAGGAACGGTTGCAGGTAAAGAAGTGGTTCAATTGTACCTAACAGCACCGAGTAAAAATTTAGTAAAACCTGCACAAGAATTGCGCGGTTTTGCCAAAACAAGTTTGTTACAACCCAATCAAACTCAAACGATTACGCTCGTGTTAGATGCTAAAAGTTTGACTTCTTTTGATGAAAAACAATCTGCTTGGATAGCAGAAGCGGGCAAATATGGGATTAAAATAGGTTCATCTTCTCAAAAAATCCAACAAACAGGTACTTTTTCCTTAGAAAAAGAACGAATGGTTGAAAAAGAAAGTAAATCATTAGTACCAACCGCACCAATTATGGAATTAAGGAAATAATGTTTGAATATATCTTTTATCAAAACCTTTCGAGTATTTGTTTACTTGAAAGGTTTTTCTTTTAAAAGGCTGACCCACAATTCAAAATCATGTCCTATCTTGCACAAAAATTCTGAAAATCAGAACAAAAATCATTGATTCATGGTCTCACAATTGTCTCCGACCGCTATAATGGTCTTAATCGTGATTTATTTTTTGGGCTTGATAGGCATTGCCTTTCTTACCTCCAAAAATAGCGATAATCACTCTTTTTTCCTTGCCAATAAAAAATCGCCTTGGTATCTGATAGCGATTGGCATGATTGGTACGTCGATTTCGGGCGTAACGTTTATTTCCGTTCCGGGGTGGGTGGAAAGCAATTCGATGTCGTATATGCAAACCGTTTTTGGTTTTTGGGTAGGCTACTTAGTTATTGCATTTGTTTTACTACCAATGTATTATAAATTAAATTTAGTTTCAATTTATACATACCTCGAACAACGATTTGGCGTTCATGCTTATAAAACTGGGTCTGCTTTTTTCCTCATTTCGCGCACGATTGGGTCTGGTTTTCGGCTTTATTTGGCGGCAATGGTGCTGCATACCTTTGTGACAAGTCCTTTGGGCATCCCGTTTTGGGTGACCGTTTTGGTGACGATTGCCTTGATTTGGAGTTACACCTTCAAAGGCGGTGTGAAAACGATTATTTGGACAGACTTGATTCAAACCCTATTTTTGATTGGCGCATTGGTCATGACGCTCTATATGTTGGGCAGTCGATTGGATTTAGACCTTAGTGGCATCATTTCGACCGTTTCGGATAGTCCAAAATCACAAATTTTATTTTTTGAAAATGGTTGGTCAGACCCGAAAAACTTTTTCAAACAATTTCTATCTGGCGTAAGTATTTGTATTGTTATGTCAGGTCTTGACCAAGATATTATGCAAAAAAACTTGACGGTTAAAACCCTGAAAGGAGCGCAAATCAATATGATTAGTTACGGTACGTTATTAGCATTTATCAATTTGTTGTTCTTAACACTTGGTATTCTGTTATTTATGTATGCTAAAAAAAATGGTATTGAAATTCCTGTGGTGAATGGAAAACCGCGTACCGATTTACTATTTCCAACAATTGCTTTACATCATTCATCGATTCCAATTGGCGTAATGTTTATGTTAGGGATTATTGCCTCTACGTATGCGAGTGCCGATTCCGCGCTCACTTCGTTGACGACTGCGTTTTGCATTGATTTTCTGGGTTTTCAGAAAAAGGAAAAGGATGACCCCCATTCTAATCGCACGAGAACTTTGGTACATTTAGGTTTTTCGGCATTATTATTTTTCATTATTTTATTGTTCTATTTTATCAATAATGATGCGGTAATCGAAGCGATTTATAAAGTGGCAGGTTACACTTACGGACCTTTATTGGGACTTTTTGCTTTTGGGTTTTTGACTAAATATCCAATTCATGACCGATTTGCGCCTTATGTTTGTATTTTATCACCGATTTTGTGTTATATTATCAATGAAAATTCGCAAAAATGGTTCAATGGCTATAAATTTAGTTTTGAATTATTGATTTTGAATGGCTTATTGACCTTTATCGGTTTGTTTTTGATTTCAAAACGCAAAGAATAAGTATTTTTAGCATTAGTAATTCCACTTTGGAAATTTTTGAAATAAGATGCTTATGATTTGAAGGATTTTGAGGAACTTTTCAGTTGAAAAGCGTAAATTTTAACTCAAAAGATCCTTTTTATCCTTCCAATCATACGCATCCTATTTCAAAAATCTACAAAGCAGAAATTGCTGACGCAAGTTTTATGCCTTTAATGCTAAAAATATTTAAAATTATGACCATCTTTGATTTGCAATAAGGTCTCGTATATCAAACGAATCACATTTACAACATCTTCTTTATGAGCCATTTCAACCGTCGTATGCATATAGCGCAACGGTAACGAAATCAAAACCGATGGAATCCCGCCACAAGCGTATGCAAAAGAATCCGTATCCGTTCCAGTCGTGCGACTGGCAGCTTGCCGTTGAAAAGGAATCTTTTGCGCTTCTGCGGTATCAATAACCAAATTCAACAAATTGTTATGCACAGAAGGTGCATAAGTCAAACTCGGACCCCGTCCACAACGCACATCCCCTTGTACTTTTGCAGACATCAAAGGTGTATGCGTATCATGCGTCACGTCCGTCACAATCGCCACATGGGGTCGAATCGTTTCCGCAATCATCTGTGCGCCGCGCAAACCCACTTCTTCTTGTACGGAATTGACTATATATAACGTGTAAGGCAAGTCGATTTTATTTTCGCGTATCAACCGAGCGACTTCTGCAATGCAAAAACCGCCAATCCGATTGTCCAAAGCGCGTCCATAATAAAACCGATTGTTTAAAACTTCAAACGTATCAGGATAAGTGATAACACAACCCACATGTACGCCCATTGCCAAGACCTCTTCGCGGTTTTTTGCACCTACATCGATGAAAATATTTTCTATCGTAGGAGTCAAATGGGCATCTTTGCCTTGTCTGACATGAATCGCGGGCCAACCAAATACGCCGCGCACCAAGCCTTTTCGGGTGTGAATATTCACCCGTTTCGAGGGCGCAATCAAATGGTCTGAACCACCATTGCGAATCACCCCAATGAAACCATCATCCGAAATATGGTTCACAAACCAAGAAATTTCGTCAGCGTGTGCCTCAATCACCACCCGATAGGGTTTCCCAGGATTGATGACCGCGTAAGCCGTACCATAATTGTCCGATTGAAAATCGTCAATGTACGGACGCAGGTATTCTAACCACACTAACTGACCAGCAGCCTCAAAACCCGTCGGGGAGGCATTGTTTAAATATTGCTCCAAGAAGTGTTCGGAAGCCGATGTAATAATGGACATGTAATAATAATGGATTCCGTTGCTGAAAAATTAAATCCGTTTTATTTTTAGATAGTTTCGCCCTTTCGGGACGATTTCATGGCATTTTGAATGCACGCAAACAACCTTCCAGAAATAGTTAGTAGCAGTCGGACGTTTGTTTCGGTCGAAAAAATTGAATATCGGGGTTTTGATAGTGCTTATAAGTTAATTAGGTTATAATATCTAACAAATTTATATGTAATATCAAAATCAATGCAAAATTATAATAAAAATTTTAATTTCACAACAATTAGTTGTTGTATACTTTAAACGCGATCATTTTGATGATACAATGGGAACACGGATAACGCGGATTGGGCGAATTTTCACGGATTTTTTTTGAATTTTCACGGATTTTGCACTGAATTTCAAAAAAAATCCGCGCTCACCCGTTCAATCCGCGTCATCCGCGTTCCAATTGTATCCAAAACCAAAGTATAATAACCATAAACGAACTTTGAAATGGGTTCATTTTAGTTTTTTGCAATGTTTTTTAAACAAAAAGCATCGCAAAAAACCAAAATGATTAACAAAATCACTTTGTAATTGTTTTGTTAACCATTCATTTTGAATTAGGAATGATTCAAATTACATCCAATTTTCGGGCGACACGCGCCATTTTGACAAAATAGCCAAATCTTCGGATGGCACATAACCCATTTCTACGGCAACTTCTAATAAAGTATCGTAATCCGTCAAGGTTTTCAATGAACAATCTGCTTTTTCAAAAGCCTGCGTTGCACGTTCAAAACCATAGGTGAAAATGGCGGCAGTGCCAACCACTTGCGCACCCACTGCTTTCAACGCTTCGACGGCTTTCAAACTACTTCCTCCTGTCGAAATCAAGTCTTCAATCACCAAAACGCGGGCATTTTCAGGTAAAAAACCTTCAATTTGGTTTTGCCGACCATGCGCTTTGGGTTTTTCGCGGACATACACGAATGGTTTATGCAAACGGTCTGCCAATAAAACGCCATGTGGAACGCCCGCAGTGGCTACACCTGCCACGACATCAAATGCGTCAAATTGAGCAGCCAACTCTACGAAACCGTTTGTTGTAAAATCACGTATGGAGGGATGGGATAATAACAAACGATTATCGCAGTAAATCGGGGATAAAATACCCGATGCCCAAGTGAAGGGTTGTTTGGGATTCAGACGAACTGCACGAATTTCTAATAATTTACGCGCAATGGCTTTGGATTGTTTCATCAATTATGCTTAATATTGCAGGGTAAAACGGTTGCACATCGATTCAGCATCGGTTAGGCAGAAAATCATGGGGCATTGGTGCGATTCGCATTTTAACTAAAAATACTATGTTTTCCGCTATCCGTGTAAACGAAGTGTTCAATTTATTTTGGACGCGCAAATGTAATTCTTTTTTTAAAATCACTACAACGTATTCAAAATGTATAAAATTTTTATTAACAATACGCCTTTGTATTTGATGCAAACAGACGCAGTTTCTATGGATTGGAAAAATCAAGCCAAATCGCTCGTCATGCCTTACATTGATAAGAAAAGCCTATTTTGGTACATTGACAAATTGGAAAAAAATCAGGGTATGAATTATATCTTATTGCATTCCAAGGATTTAGAAGCATTATGGGCAGATTTTAAAAGCATTTATAAAATTATTCGAGCCGCAGGTGGAGTGGTGGAAAATGCAGAAGGCAAAACGTTATTGATTTTTAGACGCGATTTTTGGGATTTGCCCAAAGGCAAAATTGATAAAGGCGAATCCGTAGAACATGCCGCCGTCCGAGAAGTGCAGGAAGAAACGGGCATTCAACAAATTGAATTGCTCCATCAAATACAAACAACTTATCATACCTATCAGCAAAAAGAAAAGCGTATTTTAAAAGAAACGTTCTGGTTTAGCATGAAAACGCAAGAAACAACCTTAACGCCACAAGCCGAAGAGGATATTGAACAAGCGATTTGGGTGGATGTGAAAACATTTATAACACCTGAATTACCCATTTATAAAAATATTTTAGAAGTGTTAAACACATAGGTCACATAGGTTTTTATAGCTCACATAGGTGTTATACGCGCCTATGTAGTTATACGCGCCTATGTAGTTATACGCGCCTAAAACACATAGGTCACATAGGTCTTTATAGGTCACATAGGTATTATACGCGCCTATGTAGTTATACGCGCCTAAAACACATAGGTCACATAGGTCTTTATAGGTCACATAGGTATTATACGCGCCTATGTAGTTATACGCGCCTAAAACACATAGGTCACATAGGTCTTTTATACGCGCCTATGTAGTTATACGCGCCTAAAACACATAGGTCACATAGGTCTTTATAGGTCACATAGGTATTATACGCGCCTATGTAGTTATACGCGCCTAAAACACATAGGTCACATAGGTCTTTATAGGTCACATAGGTATTATACGCGCCTATGTAGTTATACGCGCCTATGTAGTGTTATACGCGCCTATGTATATGTAGGTATAATACGCGCCTATGTAGGTCGCATTAGCGCGTATCACACTGACCACATATAGGCGCGTATCGCCCCTATGTGACCTATGAAAACCTATGTGACCTATGTGTTTAACGCTTTATCATTCAAAATCAACAACTTAGATACTATGAGTTCGACAGCTATCGACTCCTCTGTACAACCGTATTGGCATATTTTGCCCTTAGATAAAGACAAAACAGATTTATTTTTGTTTTTCAATCGCGTCTATCCGGTCGTGACGAAATGGATGGAACATTTTTTTAATGCGAGTACTTGGGAAACGGATTTGCATGCAGATTTGCACAATACAGAATTATTGAGGCATTTTTATTTTGAAAATAGAAATCGCCAAAAAGTGAGTGGGCAACATTCCTTCGCTTTTGGTTTTCCATTGATGATAGACGAAGATACGTTTTCGGGGATGGAGCCTGTGCCGATTAGTGCGCCGCTTTTTATTTGGTATTTAAACCTAAAACCGCACCCGAATCGCCGCGATAGTTGGCTGATTGGCAGGGATGAAATGTCGCCTTTGGTGGTGAATGAGCCGCTATTGCAATTTTTTCAACTCAAATATAAAGTTGATTTAAAAGATAAATTACAAAAATTTATTCTTTCTAAAAACTACTCTATCAATGCTTTTGATAGTTTGACCAAAGATTTAGCAAAGGTTTTGAAATATAAAACCTTGCATTTAAATGCGGGTTTGAGAGAATGTCCCAATCCATCTTTATTGAGCGTTTTATCGAAATCAGGCGATATTGTGTGGGCGGGCATTTTAGGACTTTTTCAACCACAATCGTTGTTTTTAAAACAAAAAAGTTTAAATCAAGTCGTCGAAACGACTTTTTTTAAATCAACGATGAAAGTGGCAATTCCGACGGCGGACACTTCTACGGCTTTCGGCAGGGCGGAACAAATGCACGAATTTACGCTTTTGCCCGAAGATGCAGAACAACGAACCGCATTTAGAACCATTTTGCGCCAACGATTGAGCATCACCGAAGGCGGACATGGGACGGGTAAAACGCATTTGGCGGCGAATATTGCCCTCAATGCGGCATCGAATGGGCGCAAAACCTTGATTGTGGCAAAAGATATGGCAACTTTGATTCAAATTCAACAACATTTTGTGGATAATGGATTGGGAAACCTGACTTTTTTATTGAAAGATTTGCTGCATGATAAAAAAATATTATTGGATTCGTTGCGACAGGAAATTAATACCAAAACGGTTTCTAATCCACCTTTCAACCTCGAATCGTATTTGATTACGCTCAAACAGGCGCGACGATGGTTGCAACGGTTGGACAATCGGACGGAAGCATTGAATCGACCTGTTTTTGGACAAGAACGGTGGGCAGATATTGTCGGGCGTTATGTTAAAAGCAGTCAAGTTGCGGGTCGTGAATTATTGACAAATCATTTAAATCCAAGTGATTTTACATTCAAAGAAGATGAATATGACTTTTTAAGAAATGAAATTGAAACTTCAGACCGTTTGTTTGTCAAAGCAGGGACGATGAAACATCCGTTGACAAGTTTGCATCCGTCGTTATTTCAAGCGGCTTCGGGCGGGATGAGTTATCGATTTGTGGCAGAAAAAGTAGAAACGTATTTGAATAAATTATCTGCCATTCAACATCAGCATATTCGGATGATTGATGCCTATGCGCAACGATTGACCGACCATTACGAAATGCACTATGCTGAATTGTATGAACAATTGCAACGGTTGAAAGAGGATATTTCGGATTATTTGTTTCAATTTGGGAATGATTTTGAAACTACTAACTTCTTGAAAACCAGTGCTTTACAAATCATGTCTGCGTTTTCAGACCGTTCTAAAGCGATTTTAGAATCACGGGAGAAAATGGTTTTGGCTTATCAAAAATTGCGTGATATTTTTAATAGTCGCGAGTATAAATATTTTGAACATCCTTTTTTAGAAGGGCATGAGCGCAAAAATGTACCGCTTTTGCGTACCAATTTAGAAGTTTTTGAAGTTTCGTTGCAACAATGGCGGGCGGTTTTGCCAAGCATGGTGCAAGAACAAATCAATCGATTGAATGGCAAAACGGCGGCACATCTGGACCCACATTTTGCGCAACGCGTGGTTGCCTTAGAACATGAATTGGAAGATTTGTTGTCCGAATTGAATGGGATTCATTTATACGAGTCGCCGATTAGCCATAAAGTGCAATCGTTGCCCAAACGACAACTTTTTGTAGAAGAAACGTTGGAACGATTGGAACAAACCAAACAAAATTTGCGTGATTTCGATACTTTTTTTCAATGGCAGGAACATTGGTTGGCAATGTCCGAAAAAGGCAAACAAATTGTCAAAGCGATTGTCAAAGTGAAACCGCCTGATTGGTTATCGGCTTTTCAAAGCTGGTATTTTCATAATATTTTAGTTGTTTATAATCAAAGAGATATAACGACTGGCGATGATTTAGCCCAACAATTGATGGATGCCAGTGATAAATTGCGCAAAATGTTTCCTGCGCAGATTGCCTTGCTTTGGCAGGAACGCAAAAATGAAGTGATTCGGCAATTAAAAAAGCATAATCCGCCCACTTATAAACATTTTTTTGATGCAAATAATATTGCGTTAACCAAGCAATCATCGCTTCAACAAATTTTAAAAACCAATACAGAATCGTTATCTGAAATTTATCCTGTGTTGTTGATGCCGCCTGCGGTTGCGACGGCGTTATTGAAAGGAGAAGGTACGTTATTTACAAATATTATTTTTGAAAATGCACATCTCATTGCAAAAGAATCGATTGAGGATTTGATGCAGAATACAGATGGCGTTGTTGCCTTATGTGAAAACACCTCCAATCAAATGATTGCAGCCGTAGAAGATTGGGATGTGGCTTCTTTGGCGGCGTATGCGAAGGCGGTGGGTGCGCCGACCGTGCGTTTGAATCATTTACATCGGCACGTCAGCGAATCGGTGCGGGCTTTGAATCGGGCGATTTTTTATCCCGATATGCGGTTGCCGATGAGTCATACATTGGGTGAACAGGCGGCGAAAGTCGTTCATGTTCAAAACGGACGTATGCATGAAATCACGCAAACGAATGAAGCCGAAATTGCCGAAATCGTCCGCATTTTGCAAGAAATCAATGCAACGCCTTGGAAAACGTATCCGCGTATTGGCGTAGTTACGATGACCAAACAACAACGCAATTCATTGAATGCCATTTTGTTAAATATTGTACAAAAAACATTGTTTGGTTGGGAAAAGATTGAACATTTGCAACGCAATGGTTTGGGGATTTATAGTGTGGATGAAATGGTTGGATTGCAATTTGATGTCGTCGTTGTGAGTGGCACGTATCATCAATTAGACCAATTTGTGATGAATCAGCGACAATTGCGGATGATTGCAAATAGTTTTACGCAAAAAATTTATTGGGTCAATTCCGTTCAAAAAAGCGATTTGCGCAATGCCGCAGAACTACCTGAAAAGGAAGTGCCTTATTTGATTTCAAATATTTTGTTTTATTTTGAATTTGCACAAAAAGGAGAAACAGCGCGGTATCAGTACATCTTAGAAAGTTTGCGCAAGCGTTACGCTCGTTTTAAGGATGAAAAGCCATCGCCATTCGTCCTCCAAATTGCTAAAATTATTGGACAAGATATTGGTTCGCGACACATTCATTTTGATTATCCAATTGATAATCAACGATTTATGTTGGTCATTACACCGCGTTATGTCAATCAAACGCCGATTGTAATTCGGATTGATGGGCGTTTTACGGATGACGCATTGAAAGGCATGCCGTTTAATGCCGATTTGGAAAGGCGGATTTTGAACCAATTGACGGCAATGCAAGTGTCGATTATTAGCATTTGGTCTTATGATTGGTGGCGCGATGCGAATGCAGAAACCCAAAAATTGAAAATGGCGATTGCAGATTGCGATAAGCCTTATATGTAATGTTTTAATATTTTTTCACGAACCATTATATTATGAAAAAATGGATTGGAATCTATAGTCTGGTTTGCCTCATGGCAGGTTGTTCTAAACCTGCCATGCAGCCTGCAATGGGTTTAAAAACGACGCTCAACGAACAACATCGCCCCCAATTTCATTTCACGCCACCCCAAAAATGGATGAATGACCCGAATGGAATGGTGTATTACAAAGATGAATATCATCTTTTTTATCAATATTATCCTGATAGTACCGTTTGGGGTCCGATGCATTGGGGACATGCGATTAGCAAAGATTTGATGCACTGGGAACATTTGCCCATTGCCTTGTATCCCGATAAAAATGGGTTGATTTTCTCGGGTAGTGTGGTGATTGACGAACAAAATACGAGTGGTTTTCAAAAAGGCATTGAAAAACCCTTAGTGGCTCTTTTCACGTACCATGATTTGAAGGGAGAAAAAGCGGGTAAAAACGATTTTCAAACGCAAGGTATCGCTTACAGCCTTGACAAAGGGCGCACTTGGACGAAATATGCGGATAATCCTGTGATTCAAAATCCCCATTTACGCGATTTTAGAGACCCCAAAGTGATTTGGCATGAAGCGTCTAAACAATGGATTATGACTTTGGCAGTGGGCAATTATGTCGTTTTTTATGCGTCGAAAAACCTTAAAAATTGGGCACAAGTAGGTGAATTTGGTCAAAAAGAAGGCGCACATGATGTCGTTACGGGCGGTGTTTGGGAATGCCCTGATTTATTTCCCCTCAAAATGGAAGGTGAAAATACCGAAAAATGGGTTTTAATCGTCAGCATTGGCAATGGTGCGCCGAATGGTGGTTCTGGAACACAGTATTTTATAGGGCAATTTGATGGAAAAACCTTCAAAAATGATGCAAAACCCTCTGAAATTCATTGGTTGGACTATGGGCGCGATAATTATGCGGGTGTAACTTGGTATGGCGCACCGAATCAGCGCAGGATTTTCTTAGGTTGGATGAGCAATTGGCAATATGCCATGAAAGTTCCCACTCAAAATTGGCGCAGCGCAATGACGTTGCCGCGTGAATTGGTTTTAAAAAATACGCCAAAAGGGACTCGTTTATTTCAAAAACCTGTGGCAGAACAACGTTTGCTCAAAGGTTCCAAAACAACAATTAAAAAACAAAGTATTATTACAAATAATGTTTTAAACATTGATAATCCGTGTAATGAATTGAATTTAAACTTTGATTTAAATCAAACGAATGCTACTGAATTGGGTTTAATGCTGTCTAATTCCAAAGGAGAAAAAGTCTTGATTGGTTACGAAAAGACGACCAATCGATTTTTCATAGACCGCACTGAAAGCGGTAAAGTGGATTTTGAGCCGCATTTTGCAGGGCGACATTACGCGCCGCGCAGTAGTGTGAACCCAATTTTAAAAATGAATATTCATATGGACGTGTCTGCTGCCGAATTATTTGCAGATGACGGCGAGACGGTGATGACGGATGTATTTTTTCCCAATGAAGATTTTAAAACGACCACTTTATTTAGTAAAAATGGGGCGGCACAATTGATAGAAGGTACTTTTTGGCAATTAAAATAGTTTTTGACTTCAAAAATAAACAAAAAAGCCTGTGATATGAACCACAGGCTTCTCAAAACGAATTTTACAATTCTTTAACCAAAACTTACTATTTGTAATAGGTCAAGAATGATGCCAAATTATTATTTGAATCAAATAAAAACAAAAAAGCCTGTGATATGAACCACAGGCTTCTCAAAACGAATTTTACAATTCTTTAACCAAAACTTACTATATTTAAGTTATCAATAATCGCGCCAATCGTTTTAGTTTCATTGCTTTATGAGCATTTTAGCTCTTTTTTTTGTAAAAATTTATAATACGAAAAAAAGCATTATTCTCCAAGTAAAATGAATGGTTTAACCACATCTTTCCTGCCCAAAGTAGCCACTCGAATAAAATATTGTCCTTGTCCCCAATGTTCCTCAAAATTGATTAAATAAGGTTTATCACTAATATTTTGTAAATCCATTTGTTGCAATACCATACCAAAAGCATTGTAAATATAAACCGTCGCGCTCATATCTTCCCAAGCCTTCAAATTTAAAGAAATATATTGGCGCGCAGGATTGGGATACAAGTATAAATCATGCGGGTCTTCAAAATTTAATTTGGTAATTTCGCTTAATTTTTCTAATCCATTTTGTTTAATCAGCCGTACTCGATAATAATTATCACCTATTTCAGGTTTCGCATCAACGTATTCAAAACGACGCACTTCACCTTGTTGCGCCGCAGCATTGGCAACATCCAATGTTTTGAAAACGCCTGTTTTATCCAATTTTTCAATGGAAAAATAATCATTCGCCTCCCCGCCTGTGCTGACCCAATTCAATACCGATTTACCATCATATTTAAATCCTTGAAAAACAAATACATCTTCTCGTTTTTCTGAATTTGCCCTTAGAATAGTTAAGGGATTACAATCATCCGAACTAAAAAAATCATTATCCACAGTCGTCCGAAATGGGCTACCCGGAAGCGTCCAATGGACTCTGAATGCGTTACTTGCACCTAATAAACCGATATGCAATGCTTCTACATAATACTGTACGCCCGCTTGCAACAAAATCGGTTTAGAATTTTGTCCAGTGTATTTGGTGTATTGATTGGGCGTAGTCGTTCCTGTGAAACCAGCAATTTTGACTTTACCACCTGTTTGACTGTTATTGCTCAAATACAATTCGACATCATCACTCCCTGTTACTGTAAAAACATAAAGACCTGTTACAGGCGGCATGATGTAACCGCGCACCCGTTCTCCATATTTATTGCCTAAATCACCCCGTGAAAAATTGGGCAAAACAAGGGTATCGGTACGGGTTGGCAAATTCGGGTAACGCGGATCCGTTGTCAAATCCCGCAAATTAGAATTGCGCAGCGTTAAATTCGTCCAAAGTTGCGCATTCAACTTGCCATTCGGGGCGCAAGAAAAAGGAATGCAAGAAGGACAAGCCGCAAAAGCAGCATTTATCAAAATCGTGCCTTTGTGCGGATAAGCATTGATGGCAATCGTATCATTGGAAATCGTAAAGTCTCGAATCACCACTCCATTTTGGACAACCGTTATCGGACCTTTATATTTCCAACCATTTAATTTGACATTGATGGTAACAGGCGTTTTTAGAACGCTTTCATCCAGTTTTTTGGTTTGAGTAAAATCAACCCGAATCACATTGCTAATCGGATTGACATTCAAAGTCGGATTGAACGCATCGCGCTGCATTTTATAAGTCACCACTTCACTCAACGTACCAGACCAAATTTTATGTGCCAACATTTGTTGCTGTACAAAATTTAAATGCGCCCGATAGTTGGCTAACGAAACACGTCCCCAAGAAACATCTTCAATGCCATGCAATTCTCGAATCGCGTAACCTTGTGCTGCAATCGCATCCGTAACGGCTTGATTGAGTTGCGCAAGCGTGCCTGTTTCATTAAAAACATGGTAATTTAAATGAAAAAAATCAGTAAAATTTTTCGTGTTCAATGCCTCTTGCGTACCTGCTCTATCCCCTAAATAGCCCAATGTTTTAAGGTGCGCAATGATACCGGGCGTTGATAAATCATAGGGATTGATGAAAAAACGAGGTCTTTGACCTGTTCCGCGCTGAATTTGAGCCGTACTTGTGTCCAATTCGACCCCATAATCGGCTGCACCATACACATTCGTACACCAATCTTGCGCCACCGCACAACGATGATTATGAGAATGATTAATCACTTCATGCCCATGACCAATCATACGCCGCGCAATCGCCCAGTCACTGGCTTCACAAGTTGAGGTAATCGCTCCAAAAACCAATTTTATCCCTCGATTGTGCGCAATCGTATCGCCATAATCGCCAATACCAGCAGTTGTAACATCCCCAAAATCGTCATGAATAATAGAATAGGCTGCTTTTCGATTGTCTTTCCACGTCGCAAACGAAGCAGTAGGTGCTTGTGCAAGCAGGCAAGTTGCGGTACAAGCCAATAAAAGGGTCGTCATACCCTTGAATGGTAGTTTTAGAATCATAATTTTAAACGGTTTCTTGAATTGAATCGTAAGATGGCAAACCGACAAGGCTTCTTGGGGGAGAAGCAGCGCAATAGGGAGGGAAAATTGCAGGTGTCATGGGAACATACTGCAAATATAGTAGGAAATGGGTGAGATTTAAAATACCCTAAAAATGGTATTTTAGCAAGCTCTATAAATGGTTATGTGAAGGCGGGTATATTGGAACGCGGATGACACGGATAGGGCGGATTCTCGCGGATTTCTATTTTATACAAAATTTTATTTTATTTTTCAAGTATAAAACTAAAAAATCCGCGAGAATCCGCCCTATCCGTGTCATCCGCGTTCCAATATACCCGCCTTCACATAACCATTTCTATATTGGAATAATGCTTTGAATATCCAATTCTAAAAAGAAACTGGTTCCAACGTTTTCTTCGGTTTCAAAATATAATTTCCCATTGACCGATTCTACAATATTTTTAGTAATCAGTAACCCTAAACCAGAACCATAAGATTTGGTGGTAAAATTCGGTTTGAAAATCTTTTCTTGAATATCTTTCGGAATCCCAGAACCATTATCCGTAATTTTAATCACCACAGAACGGTCGCGGCGATATACATTGACATCAATTTTACCTTTTTGATTCGCAGGAATCGCTTGTGCCGCATTGATTAATAAATTATTTAAAGCACCCGTCAATAAATTGCGGTCGGCATAAACAGCGAATTTTAAATCTGGCATATATAAATCCAATTCTACGTCATTGCGTCGATAACCAAACAGGGTAAAAACGGATTGTATCAAATCATTTAACACAAATTCTTCACTATTCGCTTGCGGCATTTTTGCCAAATCCGAAAATTCTTTCAAGATGCGCTCCAAACTATCCAATTGTTCCAAAACAACTTTGTTGGAACGTGCCACATAGGTATCCAATAAATGAGGGTGCTGAATCCGAATCACGTCCAAATGCTGTACCGCTAAACGAATGGGTGTCAATGGATTACGAATTTCATGCGCCACCTGTTTTGCCATTTCGCGCCAAGCATTCCTCCGTTCCGACTCTTGCAAGGCGGCAGCACTTTCGTCCAATTCAGTCACTTTGGTATTGTACGCGTCTATCAATAGCCCAATTTCGTCATTTCGACGCTCAATCATTTCATTTTGCTTACCCAAAGTCAATCGCTTCAAATGTTCGCCTAATTTTTTAATGGGTTCTACAATTTGCAACGTAATATTGACCGCCGCACCCGCGCCTGCAACAAATAAGACCAAATAAATGAACAAAATGAAGCCCAAAAAAGTCGATATTTCCGTTCTTAATTTGCGGTCACGCGAGTACAAAGGCAATTCTAAAAAACCCAATATCACTTTTCCCGTATCACGCACCGCATAATAACTTGTTTTATAATGATAAGCACCAATTTGTTCTTCCGTATTGTAATGCGGATGCCTTTGGTTTTTCAGAGTCACATACGCCAAAGGATTCATATATTTTGAAATAATCCCTTTATCAAACAAGTTTTTTTCGGAACTACTGCTTAATGAACCATCCGTTTTAAAATAATGAATCGCTGTTTGATGCACATTCGCAACCCGTTCTAAGGTTTCTTGAATCTTTTTTTCTGTCAATTTAGCATCCGTTTCGCGGTTCAATTCCCGAATATCGTCAATAATCGTCGATAAAATGGACGCTGTTTTTTCCTCCATATCACGTTCATAGTACTTCGCAGACGTAAAACGGAAGAAAATAACGGTAAAAATGCCCAATACAATAAACGAAGTCAAGATAAATCCAATAATCGGCATTTGAATCCGATTGCCCAAAGAGGTATCAAAAGAGTAGGAAAACCGCAATGTTTTAGGCAAAATTGGTATAAAATAGTCGATTAATGCCAAGAAAAAGAGCATCGCCATCAAAGTTAGGAAAATATAAGTCATCAAATTCGCAATACTGAACGCCGACGACGTTTCTTTGCCAATGATGACCGCTATATCATTTTCACTTCGATACAACAAATCTTCTCGCGCATTGCTGAGGAACATTTTTTTAGTCGATTTTTTAGCAGGCAGCCAATCGGCATTTAAATATCTATCATACGTTCCACCTCGATTTTGCTCTACACACACATTGTCTTTGTAAATCGCATAACTATAATGATCCAAATGTGGAATGCTTTTAAACTGTAAACCCACCAATAATTCGGTCGAAACCCTCGATGACAACATATCCTGTCGTGTAAACTCCATGACAATGTAAATCGGATTGTCTTTTCTATCATTTAAATAAATCACCGATTGCGTCAAATACGAGTAACTGCCTTTATTATCCGTCCAAAAATAAATGGTTGTATCGCTTTTCACCGCTTCACCATCCCGCACCGTGCGGCGCAACACTTCTAAATTGGCATTTTCTTCTTTGAAAACCGCTTGATTGTGTCGATTGTAAGCATAATATTTTAATCTATAATGACTTGATAGATAATTACTTCCATTATAATATTTGTCAATCCTGCGAATCATCGCCGTTGTATCCAAACTCACATGAAAGGGAATCGCAGAAAAGGATTTTAAGAATCCATCATTTTCAATTTGTTTTTTAAGGTTTTTAATAAAACCTTCTGCCTGTGCATCGCGTTCATTGCCAAGATAACCTGCATAATCAACCAACGTTTTAGATTCTTTAGAGTCATTCAAAATCGAAATAAACATGGACGGCATCACCGATAAAATCACTAACCAAACCACTAACCAAATCAAATTCCGACTATGTTGTCGGATGAAATGACGAAATGCTGCTATATATATGATGATGAAAATGAATAGAACCCATACTTGAATATTCAAATGATAGGCATAAAAAAGCGGCATCGCACAAACGGCATTTGCCACAATAATAGGCATTTGCACTTTCCAAAAATCCAATTGAAAGGATTCAACCACGTCTATAAATCGACGAGAAATCAGAAAAATGGCTATCAACATCAAGCCTAATGCGCCAATTGCTGTAAAATTGGCAAATTTCAAATTAAACATGTTGTCGAAAGAGAGCGATATATCCGAATGTTTTACAATATCATTGATAACGCCGACTATCAAAACAACCAATAAAATCACTAAAAAATATAAAATAAAGGATTTTAAAACCTTTCTCGGTAGATTTCGGCTCGCGGGCAGGATGAAATAATTGTCTATAAAAACCGCTAACCATAATAAAAAAACAGTATGTATCAGCATACTCGACAACGAAAGGACAAATAAAGAAGTGGGTTTAAAATACGCAAAATATTGGGTTAATCCCGGAATATGATTGGATTTTTCCAACATATGAATACCCAAACGCAATGCAATCAACTGAGTGGTGAAAAACGCAATACTCCCCCAAACACTATTTTTATTTTGCAACAATTGTTTCGCAATCCCATCTCCCAAACGTCCTAACATTATAAATCCGCCTGTTGCCAACAAAATAAACCAAATATCATGGAGTTTATCCGCCGTTGCTTCTGCATTATCAATGTAACACAAGGTTTTTCCACTGCCTGTTCGGATGGGAAAAGCTGTAGAATCCGTTCCCAAACGCAATTGTGCGGGAATCCAAGACGAAGCAGGAAAATGATTTTCTAAATAACCGCCCTCCAACGAAGCATATATTTTTTTAATAGGAATCAAACCAACGATGGTAATTCGATGCGAATCAGGTGTCCAATAAACTTTACAATATTGCTCATATTGAGATTCTTGTATCATTGTAAATGACTCACTTTCAATTTTTTCAGCATGATTGGGCGGGTCAGGCAAATCTGAAATCGGCAACGGTTGTACATTCTTATTCGACCAAAACAGCAAGGTAGAATCTTTATAAATAAAGAAATTAAATGCTTCATGCGCCAAAGCCTCAATTTGCGGCAACAACGTATTGTTTGTATCAGCAACAGGATGGATATATTGTTCAATAAAATTTTTATCGTCGAACCAACGTTTTATCGTTATTTCGCGTTTATGAAGGTATTGTTCAATCGTGTTTTGATAACGATGTGTGTTATTTTCGACCGAAAAAAAAAGGTCGGAAACCATCGTGAGTCCGAATAACGACAGACCAATCCAAAGT
The DNA here is from genome assembly GCA_013298955.1 of Chitinophagales bacterium. GTDB lineage: Bacteria > Bacteroidota > Bacteroidia > Chitinophagales > Saprospiraceae > JAAFJT01. Next base: position 18,013 of record JAAFJT010000007.1, on the reverse strand, counting down.
ATATACAACTGCTGTTTACTAAACATTCCAAAATATATTATGACAAATGATGAATTTTTAAGATTTGACGACAAAAATAACTGAATTTTGGTAAACGCCGTTGTTTAAAACAATATTTTTGTACTTATAACTGATTTATACGATTCTATCATTTTAAATCACCCATATTTTCTGATGAAAAATCAACCTATTCAGACGATTGCCTTTGGTTGTGACCATGCTGGCATCTCTTTTAAGAAAGCGATTTTCGATTTTTTGACGCAGCGCGGCTATAAAATCCTTGATTTTGGTACTTATGACACCAGTTCCGTCGATTATCCTGATTTTGCGCACCCGACCGCACTTGCGGTGGAGTCGGGCAAGGCAGATTGGGGGATTGTGGTTTGCGGCAGTGGGAATGGTGTTGCCATTGCTGCCAATAAACATCAAGGGATTCGAGCTGCTTTGTGTTGGAATAGTGCCTTAGCAGCATTGGCGCGGCAACATAATGATGCTAATATTTTAGCCATTCCTGCACGGTTCATTCCGTTGGAGACCGCTTTGGAAATGACCCAAGTTTTTTTAGATACGCCTTTTGAAGGCGGCAGGCATCAAAATCGGGTTCATAAAATAGCTTGCTTAGTCCAACAACCTTAGGAGTCGAGAAATTTATTTCCCGCGAAACATTTGGTTTCGCGGGAAATAAATTTTCCGACTCCTAAGGTTCCTTATTTTGTGCAATGATTCGGCATATTTTTTAAAAAATGATTAAACAAAACCTAAAAAGCAAATAATCACTGATTTTTTTTTAGGTTAAAACGTTTTTTAACAAAACTTTTTTTAGCATTTTTTTTAAAATATCAACCCTTTTATTACATTTGTTGCAATATTCCGATGCACGGAATACGTTTTTTGTAAAATGGTAAAAAAAACAGTGCCATGTTAAAAATAGTTGACATCGATGAAGTGGATAAGCAAATCCTCGCAATCTTGATGAGAGATGCCAAAACGCCTTATACTGATATTGCTAAAAATATTCATGTATCTGGCGGTACGGTGCATGTCCGAATGCGCAAAATGGAGCAAATGGGCATTGTGGTAGGCGCGAGTTTATCAGTAGATTACACCAAATTAGGATATGATATTAGTGCTTTTTTAGGGATTCATTTAGATAAAAGTTCGCTCTATGATGAGGTGGCGGAAGCGTTGAAATCGATTCCCGAGATTGTAGCAGCCCATTATACGACTGGGTTGTATAGTATTTTTGCGAAAATTATTTGCCGAGATACCACTCATTTAAAGGAAGTGCTGCATGATAAAATTCAAAAAATTCCGGGCATTCAACGAACCGAAACCTTTATTTCTTTGCAAGAAAGCATTAATCGTCCGATAGATATTAGTGTTGAAGATAATGGGTAATGGAGGAATCTGGCATCCGCATTTAGGTAAAGTACAACTTATTGTTTGAATGTTCGTTATTAAAGCACGTTTTTCAGTCCTGTTTACTGAAAAGCACGTTTTTTTAATCTCTTACATTTAGCTTAACAATATTTGCACGGATGCGCTACAAATATTCATTTTTGACAAAAACGATATGTTTGTCTATTTTGGGGACGTTATTTTCAATATTGAAATCAAACGCACAAGACACTTTGCCAACACGTTATGTAGGCTATAGATTGCAATTAATTGATTTTGAACAAGTTAAAAAAAGTGGCAATCAAATTAAATTAAAATGTACGGTTGTCAATACAGGCAGATTTTCGGTCAAATTGGATGGAAAGTCATTGCCTAAAATTCCTTTAGTGCTTGATGCGGATGCTCTTTCATTGAAAACATTGAATTTAGAAAATCAAGCGGAAGTGATTTGCAAACAGGCTCGTCTCCAAAAAGTGAATTTGGAACCGGGTGGCATGATTCCCCGTTTTACCATCCATTTTGTATTGAAAGAAAAAAACAAAATCGAGCCTACGCCTACTTCAAAACGCACGACCGAAAACAATGATGCGGCATTAACAAACCCAAAATCACCTGCACCCGTTGTTTCAACGCCTATTTCCGTAGCCATAACTCCTGTTACGCCTAAAACACCGCCTGCAAGTGTGGAAATGACAGAAATTGCCAAAGATACCAGCGATTTTGTGGATGATAGACTCACTTGTGCCGATTTGACCTTAGAAGATTTAAAAGTTTTAAGCCTCACTAAAAAAAATATGGAACTTGAATTTACGATTGTCAACAAAGGAGTTGGGGAAGCACCGCTTTTTGGCACTAAAAAGGGGAAGGAAGACAATATTGCTATTCAATTTTACCTATCAAGTAGTCCGCGTTTGACACGGGGCGCACTTCCGTTGGAAGGGATTTATCTGACTCAAGGTTTGGAAACAACCAAAGGTAAATTAGCAGCAGGCGGGCGTTATCGCCAAAAAGTGAAAATTAATATTGAAAAAGCCAATCAATTTAGCAAAGTTTTGATACTTTACACCGATAATTTTGATGTTTTGCGCGAATGCGACGAAACGAATAATGAAGCGCACATCATACCCGATTGGCGATTTGATAAATAAGAAGTTAAAACAATCCTTGTGAAATCTTTAGAAATCGAAAATATTGCCCATGAAGTGTTGAAAAAAATTCAACATTTAGGTTTTATGGTTTCGCCCAAAACGGAATTAGGTCAAGCCGTTTGGATGTTGAACGATGAAATCGATATTGAAATCTTGTTTTCCAAGCAAAATCGGCGCAAAGAATACGTTTTTAAACCCGAATTGCAAGGCGATGTCTCGTATAAAGCCAATCGAAATGCGTTTCAATTGTACGTTTGTGATACGATTGACCGTACTTTTATCATACCGTTGTCCTTAATTGCGGAAATTTTTCAAGATATTTACGCATTAGGCGAGCATTTCAAACAGTTTAAACCTATCATTCAATTGCAAAATGGGGGTTGGTTTTTATCCTTTTTTGGAAAATATGATATTACGGATTATTTGAATCGGTATGATTTTTTGATTGCAGAATCCAAAACTTATACGCCGCCACCAGTGCGTTATGCAACGACTATTGAACGAAAAGGCATCGAAGAACGCTACAAAGAGTTGGCACAAGAAGGCAATCTCCGCGATGAAAGCATGCACGCAACCACCGTAGATATGTTGCGGCGCATTGGCGAATGGTATGGTTTTGAAGCGATTACAGAATCAAAACCCAAAGGTTTTGCCGAATTTCCTTATTTGATTGATTGCCTTTGGTATAAAAATGGCGATTTATACATGGCAATCGAGGTTTGTCACAAAGGCGTGGTCGAAAAAGATAAAGATGCGTTGAAATTAGCCAAACAACATGGGGCGCGCAAAGTCATTATCGTTGCCGAAGTCAACAAATTGGATAGGATTCGCAAACTTTTTATGTATGATGGTGACATCAAATCTTGGACGGAGATATGGAGTTTTGAACGCGTTTTTAATCTTTTTGAATCAGGATTGCGCTTTTTCAAGGATTTTGAAAAATTAAAACGCTATGGTTGGAGCGAAAATTTGATTGAATACATCTAATAAATGAATAATTGGACAAATTAAATCGATACATCCTTTGGAGGGTTTCAAACCCTCCAAAGGGTTGATAATTAAAAATTTAGAAACTGCGATATAAGCAAATTGTTGACATTTTGAATGGCAAGCGGAATGTTCCACGCAGCTCGATTCCGTGATTCCACATAATTGGAAATCCCGCGCAACGCTATAAATGGAATGGATTCCTGTAAACAGGCTTGAAAAAAAGCCGCGCCTTCCATCGTCTCTACATCAACCTCATATTTTTGAATAATTTTATCTATATGAGGTTGAAAACCATGTACTTTTTGAACGGTTAAGCCTTTTGCAGTCGGTAATGAAGGGATTTTAAAGTCATTTTTAAAATAATTGGTTGTAATAAATCCCATTTCTTGCATATCGGTAAAACGTCCGTCCGCTTCTTCCACCCCAAAATCGCCATATTGTTCCGAAACGACTTGTACAACCGCGCCAAGAGACATTTCGTGCCGAAAACTGCCCGCAATACCAACTTGGATTGCTAAATCATACTTTTGATTGGCAAAATGTCGCCCCAAACTAAATCCTGTATTGAAAATACCAACACCTGTAATCAAAATAGTTACATGAATATTTTGTTTTTTAATGGTATTTAAAAAATCTAACGTTGGTTGAATTTCAAAAACTGTTGCTGCAACTACTAAAATTTGTTTCATAAATAATTGTTTAACAAGTAATAAGTCGAAGTTCAATTTAGGAATTGGGAAATAAATTTCCCAATTCCTAAATTAGCATTATCAAAAATCGTTATTCGCTTTGTATATTTCAATCGGATAGCTCATCTGTATTTCGACTAATTTAGGCAATTTCACATTATTAATTGATTATCAATTAGTTATGATTTAAATAAACTTACTATTTTGTACTTTATTGAATACATAGTTTAAAAATACGGCTCAAATTAGTGACAAAAAAAACTTTTTACGCGGCTTCCAATAATTTCATTACGCCTGTTTTGTGAAACGTTTTACCTTTTGCGTAACATTCATCATTCAAATACGGCTCAAATGGTAATGCAGGTGCAAAATACACCTATTCGGATAAATGGTTCTTAAAATTGTGAACGATGTGGGCGGTGTAAAATATACCTATCGCTTAGAATCGCCTATACGTTTTTCGCCTTGATTTAGATTTAGTACATGACACTTTGTCACGCGCTTTTTTTGCCCGAAAAATCGGAAAAATACACAATTTACAAAGTATTGATTTTCAATGTTTTACGATTCTATAAACTTCTATTTAACATAAGATAACTTGGTTTTTAACACATAGGGTATATAGATTTCATAGGACACATAGAGGTAAGTTTTAACCCTATGTGTCCTATGAAATCTATCTACCTATGTGTCCTATGAAATCTATCTACCTATGTGTCCTATGAAATCTATATACCCTATGTGTCCTATGAAATCTATATACCCTATGTGTCCTATGAAATCTATATACCTATGTGTCCTATGAAATCTATCTACCCTATGTGTTAAAAAAATACTGAGGATTTGACATCCTCAGTATCTAACAGAATCATAAACCTTAAATTTATTTTAAACCAAACTCTAATCTAATTAATATCAAACTGCATTTCCACCCGCCGATTCTCCTATGTGTTAAAAAAATACTGAGGATTTGACATCCTCAGTATCTAACAGAATCATAAACCTTAAATTTATTTTAAACCAAACTCTAATCTAATTAATATCAAACTGCATTTCCACCCGCCGATTCTTAATTGGGATGTGGTCACATCATAGAAATATGTCAATTCTTATCAATAAAAAAGCAACACGTTTTTGGTTTTGGTAAACGAAACCCATGTCGCTTCATATTAAACAAACTTCATTAATCCTCAATGCTTTATAAAAAACATTTTGATTTGTCAAAAAAGCGACATATTTACGTATATGATGGAACGTAACTACGTCGCTTCACCTAAGACAAAACAAAACTTCATTAACTACTGATCTGATTGTGGAACTGGTGGATGTACGACGACGACCGTTCCTACTATTTTTAATCGTAGGAACGCTAATAATTTTGGAATCATGAGCTATTATCGTTCTTGAATTTACTTTACCAATCGTTTTTGATTTGTTTATGGAATCAATCACTAAAAAATACGGAACTAATAAAATTATTGTAAGTAAGATTCGGAAACGAAACCGTGTCTAAACTAAATGAAGTTGATGCGTATTGCGTTTATTATAAGGATATAATTTATTTGACAGGGCAAAGATTAAATCTTTTGTGGAAGTATCCAAGTATTAATGTAAAAAAAATTCATTTTTTTTACAAATTGTGACAATTTAAATTTATCAAATAATTTTTTAATTAAATAATTAGTTTTTATATTTATTCTTAACCATTTTTACTCATTTTTTTGCAAAATTGGATTATTAAGAGCCTTAACGCAGCTTTTAGGGTTTTGTTTCTAATCCTTTAACTGCTTCAGGTTGATAAAATATGATTTTTAAGGCAACAAAATATCTTTTTATTCTTTTAAAAATAAGTGACAGGTTTATGGAGCGTAAAAACTGCATTTTGATTGAAAAATTTATATTTTTGTATGAAAATGTAAATTTGTAACTATCAAAGTCTTTTGTTGCAATGTTTTTTTACAAAAAGAAAGTCTAAAATGGTTTCTATTAAAACAATAATTTTATATAATAAAATTAAAATGTATCTTTTTTTTTATCAAGAGGAGATTTATAATTTAAAATTTTTTAAAAAAACAATTTTAAGACTATTTTGCAACCTTATTCCGTTACAAGATTCCGTTAATTGATTTTTATAAAAAACAAAACCGCCACCATCTACCATGACGCTCAAAGAGAAAGTCGAAGCTATAGATTCGCTTGTCCTCACTGGAAAATTTGTAGAAGCTGTTGACCAGTTCTTCCATCCAGATGCTGTTGCTCACTCGGCACCGACCGACCGAAAAAGCGGCAAAGAACTTAAAATTGAATCCTTAAAAACGTTTTTTAAGGGTATCAAACAAATCAATCACATCCAACTACACAGTTACGCTGTGGGTGACCAAGTTACGATGTCGGAATTTACGTTCCAGTTTACCTCCATTTATGGGTCTCCTATCACTTGGAACGAGGTTATTCGGCGGCGTTGGAAAGATGGTTTGGTTTATGACGAAAAGTATTTTACCGCAGAGCCAACCGATTTATATACGCCTGTTGCCTCTACGGATGTTGCGGAAGATAAATCGGGGATGAACCGCATGACAGCAAAATATGCTTCGCCTGTGCCGCCACCGCCTTTATATTTGTTAAAACCTGAAGATATTGTTTATACGCGTAGCAGAAAAGCGGTTGTAATGCCTGATTTTGCAGCTCCTGCGGAGGCTTCAAAGATGGAAATGCCCAAAATTCAGGAGCAAGAAGTATTGATTCCAGAACCGATTCTTACCAGTCGGATAGCGAAGGATACAGATGATGCAATGCTCGTCGAAACCATCGTAAATGTCGTACCCGATGATTTGAAAAAAATAGAAGGTATCGGACCCAAAATAGAGCAGATTTTGAATGATGGCGGCATTCGCACGTTCCAGCAGTTGGCTGTGTCTAATGCGGATGCTATCAAAGAATTGTTGTTACAAGCAGGTCCGCGTTTTCGGATGCACGACCCAGCAACTTGGATGGAGCAAGCGGATTTAGCTGCCAAAGGCGATTGGACAACCTTAGATACGTTACAAAAAGCGTTAAAAGGCGGTCGAGTCGCAAAATAAGTAAATCAGGCAATACATCGTTTGGAGGATTTGGGTATCTTTCAAACGGTGTATTGTTTTTTAAAATCTTATACACCTTAAATTAAAATTTATCACAATGCGAACACTCACCAGAGCGATTTTTATTGGGTCGTTCCTTTTTTCAACCCTTCTTGCTGCACAAACCAAACCAGATCAATATGTGTTGGCAGCAGGCGGTTTGACCTTACGACAAAAACCAGATTTGAAAAGCAAAAAAGTAAAACATCTTCCGTTCGGAACAGGCATTGTCTTGAAAGCCAATAAACATCCTGACGAACATCAAACTGAAATTTTTACAGGCTATAAAGTCAAAGGTCGGTGGTTAAAAGTACAAGTGGATAGTCTTGAAGGCTTTGTTTTAAGTGCTTTTTTATCAGACCTCAAACCACCAATCATGGAGGAAGATGAAGGTGCAAAAGCGGATAGGGACTTTTTAGACCATTATTATCGGCAAAATGCACTGCCTAAAGGTGAAAGAGTGTATGGAAAAGTGGAAGTTGGAGAGGTTTATACGCAAAAATATAAGGATGGGGCGCAATTAGAAGTCCGCCGTTTTGAGGGCGGTTCCATGCGCACCTTAACTTTCAATGCCAATACGTCTTTGACCGAAGCGTATTTAATTACGCGGCGACTTTTTTTTGATGAAAAACCAGTGAAAGGCTTAACTTATGATGCCCTCAAAAAACGCATTGCTTGCGAAAGTGTTAATGGGTTGACAACCCTAAGTTTAGAAGCTAAAAATGGTAGAGTTGTCGCCGTGTATGCTTTAGCAGATTAATCGGTTCTTTTTTTGAGTTCTAAAAATGCCGTTTGGGGAGGAAACGGTATCCTTTTGAAAAGAAGCGTTTTGAAATAATGGAATATGATTTGTTAGTAACTGCTTGAAAAGATACTTTTATTTCATCATTGCTCCCTGTCTGAACTGAAATGAGAGGGCTTATTTCGGTTCAGGCTTTTTTAAATTTGATACAATTCATGTACAGAATCATCGTTTTATCGCTTTACAGTTGCCTATTTGCAACGATTGCCCATGCCCAAACGCAACCTACAACCCAAAATCCACCTAAAATACCCAATGTACCTGTCGTTACAGACCCTATTGGAACGTCCGTTGGACTTAATTTTTTAGTCCATATTACAGCATTCAACGAAAATCGACCGATTCGTTATTTCTCTAATCTCACGGGCGTTACTAAAAAATTGGATAATAAAGGTATTTATCACTATTATTTGGGTGGTTTTCAGACTTTGGAGGCTGCTGAAAAAGTCAAACAGGAAATCAATGCCAAAGGTTATCCTTATGCGTATATTGTGGATGTTGCAAAAGTGCGCAAAGATTGTAATATGACTTGTGGTGATGACCCTTCTATTGATGAAAAATTGCCCCCTGTGATGAAAAGCATTCGGAGCATTCATCATCTTTTCTTTGATTTTGATAAAAATTTGTTGCGGGTGGATTCTAAATCGCAATTGAATCGCTTGACGACGATTTTATCCGATAACGCGGCGTATCGAGTTGAGTTCAAAGGGCATGCGGATTCAAAGGGCAGTGCGCAATACAATCAAAATTTATCGGAACGGCGGGCTGAAGCGGCTAAAAATTATTTGACGAATCGGGGTATTCGCAGTGATAGGGTGAAAGCGAGTTCTTATGGTAAAGATTCGCCTATCGCTTATAATGAAATCAATGGAAAAGATGTGCCAGAAGGTCGAAAATTTAATCGGCGGGTCGAAATTTTTATCACAGATGCAGAAGGCAATGTTATGAATGCCATGGTGGATCCTATTGATATTCCAAACGAATTGTTGATTGGCGGTGTTCCTAAAAATTAAAACACATAGTTCATACCTATGTGTTCTATGTCCACCTCTATGAACTATGTGTTTTAAAATACAATAATTATAACAATCAATACCTAATATTCCATCAGAAAGATTTAAATTTGCGCGATTCTACATTTTCTATTAAATTCATTTATAACAACATTATGAAAAAAATAATTCAAAAACAATTCATTATCAATATTTTATTATTTTGTATTGTAATTAATTTATTGTGTTTGTGCGCTTGCAAAAATCCGCAAGAGGCTGTTTTGAATCAATTGAATGACGAAGTGATGAAATTGCACAACGAAACGATGCCTAAAATGGGCGATATTTATCAATTGAAAGCAGCTTTGAAAAAGCAAAGTGAAACAACGCATGAAGATAGTACGCACTTAAAAGAGGCATTGCTCGAAGCACAATTGTCGCTTGCCAAAGCGGATGATGACATGATGACATGGATGCATCATTTTACAGAAGGCAAAAATGCGGCAAAAACCTATGAAGACAAAATAAAATTTTTCAAAACACAAAAGGATAGTATCCAGATTGTTAATAATCAAATTTATATGAGTATTGCCATTGCCAGTAAATATGTCAATATCAAATAAAATAATTAAAAATGTTCAATAAAAAATTGCTTTTTATGGGGGCGGCTGGGTTGGCGATTGGGTTGATGAATTGTCAAAATGATGCGAAATCATGTCGCAATCAAGGTGGAAAATTGCCGATTGTTGGCAATAGAGACATCACGAGTCAAGGCGATACGCTTTATCCAACGATTCGAGCGTTTACGTTTACGAATCAAGAAGGAAAAGCCATTACCAATCATACATTTCAAGATAAAATTTATGTCGTTGACTTTTTTTTCACCAGTTGTCCTACGATTTGCCCAAAAGTGACGGCGCAGATGTTGCGTGTTTATGAGCGTTTTAAAAATAATTCTAATTTGCTTTTATTATCGCATACCATTGACCCTAAACGAGATACGCCTGATTATTTGCGCAACTATGCTCAAAAATTAGGAATTTCAGACGCTCAAAAATGGCATTTTGTAACGGGTGAAAAGGATAGTTTGTACGCGATTGCGAATGACTATTTCAGCATTGCGAAAGAAGACCCGAACACACCAGGCGGATTTGACCATTCAGGACGTTTGATTTTGGTCGATAAAGCGCGGCGCGTCCGTTCTTTTTGTGATGGTACGAATCCGCAAGAAGTCGATTGCTTCCTGCGCGATATTGAAACCTTACTCAAAGAGCCTTAATTGAATCTTTGAACCCTTTTTTCACCCTTTTTAAAACCTTAAAAGATTGAAATTAAAGCTAATATATTTTATTTTCGGCATATTTATTGTGCTATACGCGTGCAATGATAATCCATATAAACAAGGAAAAATTTTATATGCGAATTTTTGCGCGAATTGTCATGGGGAGCGCGGTGAAGGACTCAAATCGTTGATTCCGCCCTTATTACAATCGGATTATTTGGAACAACATCGAAAGGAATTGCCCTGTATCATTCATCAAGGCTTAAAAGGCGAAATTGAAGTCAATGGGCGCAAGTATAATCAAGAGATGCCTGCGATTCCGAAACTTAGTTTTTTTGAAATTACCAATGTGTTGAATTATATTCAACTCAATATCAATCAATCCGATACCAAAAATATTTTTACCGCAGATGAAGTGGAACAAGGATTGAAAAAATGTGAGTAGCATTCCTGAATCTCATTTGTGGAACCGCCAAAAAACAAAACGAAGCGACCGAGACATTATATCACAATCGCTTCATTCCCAATGATTTATCAAGTTTCAACCTTAGTTACTTCGGTCGGTGGTTTTAAAGCACCGACCGAATCTTTTATAATCGTTCCTTCACATGAAGGATTTTAATATGCAAAATTTACCAATAACGGATACCAAAAATACACACGAATCATGCCAGATGTGTAAACCCTTTTTCGGGATGATTGAACCCTGTCTAATGCTTCTATTGTTTTTCAACGAACCGAAATATTTCCATTATTTTCTAATACATAGAACACTGTTTTGTTTATAACAAAACAATTACAAAGATACTCATTTGATTCAATGATGGTTCTAACGATGATTGTATAGGGGCTTTTTAGCCTTGTGGGTATTAAAATATTTAAATCATTGTAATAGGACTTGATTCCTTCCAATTTTTTAACAATAATTTCAATTTTGATGATTTTGTTTGGTTGTTTGCCTTTGTCTGTTGCTACACGACTTCGGGTTGCGAACTAACGCAAAGATACGCTGTTTTATTCTAAAATACAAAAAAAACAAAACATAATTTTTAAAATTATGTAAATAATAAAAATATATTTGGCATTTCGTTTTCCTTTTTAGATCAATCGAATGCTACTATACTTTGCGTCGGGTGGTTTTGGGTACTATTGGAACGCGGATGACGCGGATTGGGCGGATTCGCACGGATTTTTTTTGAAATTCAGTGCCCAATTCATGAAAAAATCTGTGAAAATTCGCCCCATCCGCGTCATCCGTGTTCCAATTGTATCGCAAAACCACCCGACGCAAAGTATATACATTTCCTAAATGATTTATAAATCCATTCGAGCATAACGTGCGTCAAGTTTCAAACTTGACGCACGTTTATTTTCACAAATCGTTTAGGAGATGTATATCAAGCGCGAAGTCAAGTCATTTGGACGCTTTCCGATACAGTATATTTGCTTTTTGGAAGCCCTCTACATCCTTTTCATGGATTCGTAGAAAGGTTTTGGGCATTAATCGTTAAAAAAAAGGTTTCGGAAACTTTTTATCTTGGAAAAGTTTTAGCAATTATATAGGATATTCAAAAAATGGCGTAATTTGCGGGTGTCTTTATGAAATTTTTTTTTTCGATAAAATGGACACCCCATTTTTTGAACCTTTGTGATAATTTTTAATTTATGTCTGATTTTTTAAAAAAATTAAAATCCATTTTTATTGCAGAAGACCCGAATGCGGGCAAAGCGGCGGGCAATGCGCAATCGACCAAACCTGCGAATCCGTCGCCTCGGACTCCTACGCCGTCTGTTCCTGCACGCCCTACAAACAATCCGACGCATTCCAGTCCCCCTGTGCCGCCTGCGGGTTCTTTTCCGCCCGTCACGCCCGGTAAGGCGAATGACCGTTTTACAGATGTGTTGTTGACGGCGATGTATCAGGCGAATCAGGACGGTTTTGATTACATCGAATTTAAACAGGCATTGGAAAGTTTAGCCAAAATGCCGATGGATGAAGCGACTCGTTTTCGGTCTGCCTATGCTATGGGGCAAACGATGGGGACGAGTTTTGACCGTTTGATTAATACGGCGACTTTATATATGGATGTTTTGAAAAATGAACAGGTCAAATTTGAACAGGCTGTTGCCAATCAACGCGCTCAACAAGTTGGAAATAAGCAAGCGGAAGTAGCGAATTTGGAAGAAACGATTCATCAAAAATCGGAACAAATCAAGCAATTGAATCAAGAAATCCAACAACATCAGCAACAAACGGAGCGTTTGAAAACGGAAATGGAGCAAGCTGTCGCAAAAGTAGAGCAAACCCATCAAGAATTTGCAGCCAGTTATCAGACGATTATTGGGCAGATTCAACAAGATGTTGCCAATATCAAAAATTATTTAAAATAAAAAACTATCGTCCATTATGTTAAAAACGATTCTAAGTCAATTAGTTACGCTATTGAGAGGCAAATATGGAATGCCTTTTTTCATTCTCTTATTAGTCGTCATCGTTTGGAATTTGCCCCGACTGATTACGTTAGCGACGATTTTGGGATTGGCATTTCTCGGTTTTAAATATTTGGAAAGTCAGAAAAAATAAAGTTTTGATATGTTTTTCTTTCCTACAAACCTTATTTGTAGGAAAGAAAAACGGTTAGAGAGATGAAAAATTTTACAAAAGGATTTTTTTGCAAAAAAAATCCTTTTGTAAAATTTTTCATCTCTCTGCCTCCCTCTGGCGGCGCGACCTCTATCAATTCAATCGTTATTATTATTTTTTAAAATCAAATACTTATGAAAAAAAATTACGTATTCATTCTATTGATTACCAGTTGTTTAACCAGTTGTGACGACAAGGTAGCCGAGTCAACCAGCGAAGATAAAGTTCAAGCCGTTGCCAACAAAGACGGTGCTATCGAAACCGAATTTACCACAGAACACCTTCCTAATGGTTCTGATATTATTATAACCAAACACCGTATTTGGAATAATAATTTATTGACCAAAGAAGTCATCTATAAAGATACGGTGCGCGGTTTAGGCAAAATGCCGAAAAAAAGTGCAACGGATACAACCGATATCAATAAAGATTATGAATTTTACATTACTGTAAAATAAGTTATGAAGTATAAATAATTGATTTTAAATTAATTAAACGATTTATATTTCATAATAGATAACCTATCAACGATAACAAATTCTTATCCGAAGCGATGAAAAAATCAAAAATAGTAACCCTTGTTTTGCTGAGTGCGGCTTTAAATGCCTGTAAAAACAAGGAAGATGATTGGCAATCTGCCAATGGCAATCACGGCGGAAAAAAAGTTTATATGCGTTCTGATACGAGTGCGCCTTACACACATACGCGTACGGTGCATCATTACCATAGTTCGCCCATCTTTTGGTATTACGCCTTTCGCCCATATAGTACGTACAGCCCTTCGACGCATAGTTATCGTCGGTCAGGGTTTTATTCCAGCAGCATTTCGCCGCAATCGAATGTAGGAACGAATAGTTTTAAAAATACGATTTCAAGAGGCGGCTTTGGAAGTACTTTTAGGTCATCATCCAGTACTCATAGTAGCTTTGGGCGGTCATCCTCCGCACATTCGTCCTCTGGTGGACACTCATCTGTTGGTAGTTAGTAGTTCGTGATTAAACACATAGTTCACATAGGCGGACATAGTTCACATAGAGGCAACTATGTCCGCCTATGTGAACTATGTCCGCCTATGTGAACTATGTGTTTTAAAAAATAAAATTGAACCTCATGAAAAGAATAAAAACAACGCCGCGCCCGAATTGGGAGGAAAAAGTAGAAAATTTAGGATTTGGTTTTCATACCTTAGAAAGTATTTACTGGGATGAATCAGCCTATTACGAGTTCACGATGCCCGAAATTGAAACCATCGAAAAGGCGACTGCGGAACTATGGCAGTTATGTTTAGAGGCAGTCGAACATGTTATTAGTAAAAAACTGTATAAACAATTCCATATTCCTCAATGGATTGTGCCACATATTGAAAAAACGTGGAATGACGATGCGCCCAGTATTTATGGGCGATTTGATTTCACCTTTCGGAATGGTGTGCCTAAATTATTGGAATTTAATGCCGATACGCCAACTTCTTTGTTTGAAACAGGAGTTGTTCAATGGGATTGGTTGCAAAGTGTCGCGCCTGATAACGACCAATTTAATTCGGTACATGAGAAATTAGTATCGTATTGGCGGACGTTGCGTAAATATTTGCATCGGGGCGAAGTCGTTTTTAGCTGCGTCAAAGATTCGTTGGAAGACACGACGACCACTGAATATATCCGCGATACAGCGATTCAAGCAGGTTTGCAAACGCGTTTTGAATTTTTGGAAGATTTGGGTTGGGATGAAATCAAACATCATTTCGTTACGTCGGATGATGAACCGATTAAAAATATTTTCAAATTATATCCTTGGGAATGGTTGTTGCATGACGAATTTGGACTTCATGTGGTGCAAGACCGACTCAAAACGCATTGGATAGAACCCAGTTGGAAGATGATTTTGAGCAATAAAGCCATTTTAGCCATTTTGTGGGAATTATTTCCAACTTGTCCTTATTTGTTGCCGACTTATTTTGATAGTGTTGACCTACATAGTTACGTCCGAAAACCACTATTGAGTCGGGAAGGTGCGAATATTCAAGTGGTCAAAAACAATCAATTTGTGTTGGAAACGGAAGGATTTTACGTTCTTACACAGCGCATTTGGAGGCAAGTATTGTTAAAATGGCGAAACAAGTGGGTCAATTGCGCGGTCAAATGCACAAATTGAAAGAAATTATTGTCAATAATCAAAAAGAAGTACAAAGTAATATCCATTTGGCGAGTAAGGCAAAGGAAGGCGGCAATCAGGCGCAAATGATTTTGCAAACCCGAAAAGCAGGTCGTTTGCAAGATAGTAATGTCCGATTAGAAGATTTGTACAAAAAAATGGAAGTTTTGTATCGGGTTTTGACCAAAATGCAAGATAATTCGACGATACTGGTGGAGGATATTAAAGACCAAGTGCGCGTGAAAGAAGTGGAACAAAAAGCGATACAAGCAAGTCACTCGGCGATGCAATCCGCGATGAATATTTTGAGTGGCGACCCTGATAAAAAAATGATGTTCGATATGGCAATGGAAGCGGTTGCTAATGATGTGAGTACGAAAGTGGGTGAAATGGAGCGTTTTATGGAGGTGAGTAACAAGTTTATGCAATCTATTGACCTTCAAAATGGCGTTTTTGAGGAAGAAGGGATGGCTATGTTGGAAAAATGGGAAAAAGAAGGAACTTCTTTATTGCTTGGCAATGAAAAAAATGTGTTAATCAATAAGCAAGATACGTTAGATTTAACGCCGCCTGTTGAAAAACCCATTGTGCGCGATGAAGCACATCGCAATCAGTATGACGATTTTTTTAATTAATTTTTTTTCATTTTTTTAAAAAAAAAGATGAAAAAAATTTGGAGGTATTAGAAAAAGTCGTATCTTTGTTTTGAATTTTTAAAAAGTGAAATAATTGGGTTGCGTTCTCCGTAGAAAAACGGAGAACGCATTTTTTATTTTAGCCCAATTGGGGTAAATTGGAACGCAGATGACACGGATAGGGCGGATTTTCACGGATTTTTTTTTTAAATGAATAAAAAATCCGTGAAAATCCGCCCTATCCGTGTCATCCGCGTTCCAATTCGTATCACCCGAATCTTAGCGACATTGCAACGGATTTTTTTTTAAAATGAATAAAAAATCCGTGAAAATCCGCCCTATCCGTGTCATCCGCGTTCCAATTCGTATCACCCGAATCTTAACGACATTGCAACGGATTTTTTTTAAAATGAATAAAAAATCCGTGAAAATCCGCCCTATCCGTGTCATCCGCGTTCCAATTCGTATCACCCGAATCTTAACGACATTGCAAATAAATATTGGGCGTTTCGATTACATTGCTTTTATGCCCAGCGCGGTCTTTAATGGCGATTTGATAAACCAATGTATCAATAGGTTTTGTAATAGAAGGTTCGCAAGGCGGAATCACATTACAACAAGTCGTAAATAATAACAACTTGATATCGCCGCTAATACCATTGCCTGCCCCTTGGTCAGGCACATATGGAATCCTAAACGTTTCAGCGAGTTGATTTTTTCGTTTATCGGTTACGAAAACATTTACACTATCTCGGTCGTTCCCTTTATTACCCAAATCGCCATCGCCATCCGTAAAAGCGACCGTCAGCCAAATGGAATCTTGTTGAAAAGTTCCTTGCCGCATGGTATTTTTGGAAAGTGCCGAAAACGTAATTCGAGGCTCTATTGGATAATCGGGCGGACGCACACAAGCAGCCATGCCCAGTATAGAATAAACAACTATTTTATTTTTAATATTCATTTTAAATTGACTTTGAATACATTAAGAAAAAAAATAAAAGCAAAAGTGCTGGATTTGAGCCTTCAAAAAATGCCGATTACAGGCGCGTTTGAAGCCTTAGCCTTAGAAATTTTTAAATATCAATACGGACAAAACGATTTATATCATCAATATTGTTCGCTTTTGGGCAAAGATATTTCCAAAATTAAAACGATTGATGCGATTCCCTTTTTGCCCATACAATTTTTTAAAAATTATGTGATAAAAACAAATTTCGAGGGCGAAAATTGGCAAGAAAAAACCATTTTTACCAGTAGCGGCACCACAGGTGCGACAACTTCTCAACATTTTGTACGCAATTTACAGACTTATTTGCAAATTGCACGCAATGGTTTTCAATCTTTTTACGGTTCGATTGAAAATTATTGCATGATTGGCTTGCTACCTGCGTATGCGGAGCGAACTGGCTCGTCCTTGATTGCAATGGTCGATGATTTTGTCAAAATCTCGCCATATCCGCAAAGTGGTTTTTTTTTATATGATTTTAAACAACTTATTGAAATTTTAAAAGAAAATCAAGCGCGTCAAATTCCGACCGTTTTAATTGGCGTTAGTTTCGCACTGTTGGATTTGGCAGAACAATATCCTACGGATTTAAGCAATATTATTATCATGGAAACGGGTGGTATGAAAGGTCGCCGCGAAGAACTCACTCGAAATGAATTACATACGTATTTAAAAAAAGCGTTTAAGGTCAATCAAATTCATGCTGAATATGGAATGACGGAACTTTTTTCGCAAGCCTATTCGGTCGGAAACGGCATTTTTCACCCCTCTCCTACCCTACGCGCTTACACGCGAGACGTAACCGACCCACTTTGCCTGCTCAAAACGCCGAATCGACAAGGCATTTTAAACCTAATTGATTTGGGCAATTTTGATACTATCAGTTTTATTGCGACGGATGATTTGGGACGCGTGCAAGCAGATGGCTCTTTTGAAGTATTGGGACGGTTGGATCATTCGGATATTCGGGGTTGTAATTTGCTGGTTTTATAATAATGCAAAAAATCAAATATTTTGTATTATTTCTTTGAAAAATAAAAATATTAATAAACATTTTGTAGTTTATAAATAAAGCTACAGCTTTGTGTTTTTAATTTACCTTTGTCTAAAAAATTAGAATAATGCAAACAATTGAAGTTAAAAAAGGATTAAAAATA
>JAAFJT010000069.1 GCA_013298955.1 Chitinophagales bacterium | reverse complement strand
TGATTTGGATTGAAAATCGCTTGAAAGAGGCGAAAGAATTGAAATTGTGTTTGGAAAAAAGCGACCGTTTTCCCTTTGGTGATTATGAGGAAATTTCAAATGATTTGAAAATGTTGGCGATTGATGGTTATGTTTTATCCGTCGAAAGCCTGCAACGCATCAATGCTATCTTATTGATTATCAGGGATATATTCAAATTTTTCAATCCGACACGCCGAGAAATTTATCCGAATTTATATACTATTTTGCGCGATACGAGTTACGATGAAGGCTTGTCGAAAGAGATTACGCGGGTCATTGATGACGAAGGTAAAATTCGGTCGGATGCGTCTCCGCGTTTGGTGGAAATTCGGAAAGCGCAACTTTCTAAAGTCCGCGAATTGGATAAAGTCTATCGAAATATTATTGGGGAATTTCGGCAAAAAGGCTGGTTGACGGATAATGCGGAGAGTTTTAGAAATGGCAGGCGCGTTTTAAGCGTTCCGTCGGAGCATAAACGCAAAATTCGAGGCATTATCCATGATGAATCGGCAACGGGACGCACGACGTACATCGAACCCGAAGGCGCGATTGACATCAATAATGATATTTTTGACCTCGAACAGGAGGAAAGACAAGAGATTTATCGAATTTTGAAGGATTTGAGTGCGACTTTGCGCCCGTATGTGCCGCATTTGGGTCAATATCAAGTGTTGACGATTGATTTTGATGTGATTTTGGCAAAAGCAAAATTGGGTTTGAAAATGAAGGCGGTGATGCCGCAAATCAAACCGAATCCTCAATTTGACATTAAAAAAGGGCGACATCCATTGCTTTACCTCAAAAATCGGGCGGTTGGCAAGGAAACCGTGCCGATGAATTTGACTTTACATGCCGAAAATCGCTTATTGATTCTTTCGGGTCCGAATGCGGGCGGGAAATCGATTGCGATGAAATCGGTGGGTTTGATGCAATTGATGTTGCAATCGGGCTTGTTGATACCTGTGAATGAGTTGTCTGAAATGGGCTTGTTTGAAAACATTTTTGCTCAGATTGGGGATGCGCAAAGTATTGAGGATGATTTAAGTACGTATTCATCTTATTTGAAGAATATGCAAGCATTCCTTGAAAAAGCGGATGATAAAACCTTAGTTTTAATTGATGAATTTGGTTCTGGAACCGACCCGAAAATTGGTGGGGCGATTGCGGAAGCGATTCTTCGTGGGTTGAATTTCAAAAAAACATGGGGCGTGATTACAACACATTATGGCAATTTGAAAATGTTTGCTTACAAAACGCAAGGTATTGTCAATGGTTGTATGAATTTTGATAAAGATACGTTATCGCCAACGTATTCGATGACAGTAGGCAGACCGGGTAGTTCGTATGCGTTTGAAATTGCGTCAAAAGTAGGTTTAGATGTTAAAACATTGGAATATGCAAAAAAGCGGATTGGTGAAAATGAACAAGCCGTAGATGAATTATTGGTCGATTTGCAGCGTGAAAAGCAAGAATTAACTGAAAAATTGTCTGAATTGACTGAAAAACAGAAAATGTTGGACAAACTCATCAAAACATATGATGAACAATTGAAAGATGTTGAGTTTAGACGCAAGAAGATGAAATTGGATAGTAAAGAAATATTGTTGCAAAATACGGCGAAAGATAATAAGGAAATTGAATCGTTGATGAAGCAGTTGCGGACGGAGAAAAATTTGGATAAGGCAAAAGAAATTGCAACACAAGTCAAGGCAGAACGGCAACGCGTCGCAGAGGAAGTGACGGAATTGACCGAGCAAGTGTATTACGCCCCTGTTGCAACGGTCAAAGAGAGTCGTCCGATTGCGGTCGGCGATACGGTGCGCATGAAAGCGGGCAGCGCGACAGGTAAAATTGAGAGTATTAATAAGAATGAAGTCGTGGTAGTGATGGGCGAAATGCGCATGAAGATGAAAATTCGAGATGTGTTATTAGCCAATGAACAATTGGAAATTCGGGATAGAAAGGGCATTCAAATGGATATTATCGAAAAAAGTGCTGCTTTTGAACCCAAATTGGATATGCGCGGCTTGGATATGCACAATGCACAGCGCGTTTTGGAATCTTTTGTTGACCAAGCGTTATTGACGGGACAACGCGTTTTGCGGATTGTGCATGGCAAAGGCGATGGCGTATTGCGTCGTGTTGTCAAGCAGAAACTGAAAGAATATAAAGGTATTTCCAATATGTATCATCCTGAAAGTCATGAAGGTGGAGATGGCGTATTGATTGTAGAATTGCAATAAAAAATACATGTTAAAAAAAGATTATAAGTGCTTAATGTTAAATAACAGACAACAACGTTTGGAGGGTTTTAAACCCTCCAAACGTTATATTATATTAAAAATTAATACTTTATTATCTATGCTTTTTGGTCGATTTTTTAACTTCAATTACTGATAAGTATCGCTTTTTTACTTTCTTTTGCTTCTTTTTCCAATAATAAATGGTATAATCGTTCCGTTATTTTGCCAATCGGATAATGATAATTATCAATTTGAGTCACAGGTGCAACGCGTTTCGTACTGCCTGTCAAAAAAACTTCATCTGCTTCTTGCACATCTTTTAACGTTACGTCCCGAATCGCTACTTCAAATTCTTTTTGCGCCAATTTTAAAATATGTTTCCGCGTGACACCCAGCAAAATGCCTTCTTTGGGCGTAATCACTTTCCCATTTTTGACGATAAAAAGGTTGCTTCGAGACGATTCACTGACAATCCCCGCCTGATGATAGAGGACATCATCCGCTTTCAACGTTCTAAGTTTGGGCAAAACCGTAATGGGTTTGATGTAATTGAGGGTTTTGATTTGATGCAAATCGCGCTGATGTTCGAGCAGCATCAATTTCAAACCTTGATGAAAGGGGGCAAAACTGAATGGTTTCGCAAACATCATCAAATTGGGTGTTGTTGGCGTATAGCCATCTTCGGAATAGCCGCCTGTACACAATAGCTTGATACCCAATAAGTTAGCCTCATTGAGTTGGATTAATTTTATAATATTATCGCGTAAATGGGCGCGGGTGTGCGGGATGTCTAAACCCATTAATTCCATAGAGCGTTCAAAACGGTCTAAATGGTCTTCGATGAAAATGGGTTTTCCATCAATGGATTTGAAAAAATCAAAAATACCGTAGCCTCTTAAAAGACCCAAATCGGTGATGTGAAGACGGGCATCTGCGAGTGGCAGGATTTCCCCGTTCATGTAGGCGAATGCTTTCATAGTTCGGATTTTTTGCGACAAATGTAATGGCAAATCTCCGAAAACCCAAATTTACACCTAAAAAAAAGACAGACTTGAACTTATTGCACGTTGTTTTTCATTTAAAACGGGTATCAACTGATAATTCAGTCGGGTGCAAATCATTCAAAGTCTGTCGGGTTGAAAACAAAAAGGGGGTAAAAGGGGGTATGATTCATGTAAACTAATTATATTTTTATGTTTTTCATCGTTATAATCCACAAAGGAAATCAAAAAAAACGAGTTGTGCAACTTTTGTAACAAGTTTTTTTACTGATTTTATGAAAAATACTATATGTAGGGTATAGAGCAAAAATTTTAATATTTTTTATTTTATTTATAAATAATTTATAATCAATGTTTTATCAATAAAATATTAATCAATATTACTTAAATGTATTTATTTTTGTTAAAATATTTTAAAAAAATATTTTATTTTTTTTGCCAAAATGTGACAAAGTTTCGGTTGGACAAAAGCCCACTGAAAATAAATAAAAACCTGACAATAAAAATTAATATAATCGACTTGATTTATGCGCTAAAAGCGTACTTTTGCAGTTAAAAATACAGCTTTTGAACCTTACAGATACGTATCGGCATAAAGGGCTTCGACGCAGGTTGTTGGAATCGCTTCGAGGCAAAGGCATCACGAATGACCGCGTTTTGTCGGCAATGGACGTGATACCAAGACATTTTTTTCTGGAAAAAGCCTTTGAAGAATGGGCTTATCAAGATAAAGCCTTTCCAATCGGTTGTGAACAGACGATTTCACAACCTTATACGGTTGCTTACCAAACGGAACTTTTAAATGTTCAAAAAAAGGATAAAATTTTGGAAATTGGTACGGGTTCTGGGTATCAAGCTGCGATTTTAGCTTGCATGGGAGCGCGTGTGTATAGTGTTGAACGACAAGAAACCTTGTATTTGGCGGCTCGAAAATTGTTGTATGAATTGGGTTTGGATAAATGGATAACGCTTTTTTATCAAGATGGGCATGAAGGATTGCCGAAGGACGCGCCTTTTGATAAAATTTTGGTCACGGCGGCTGCGACGGAAATACCCGAAGTCCTTAAAAATCAATTAGTTATTGGTGGTTCGATGGTGATTCCTGTGAATAATCCATTACAACCTAAAAGTCAAAAAATGGTGAAATTGACGCGCCAAAGCGAAACGGCATTTTCACAAATGATATTCGATGATTTTCGATTTGTACCTTTTTTGAAAGGCATTATTAAACACAGAGATTGATAGTTAAACACATAGTACACATAGATTTACATAGAACACATAGTACACATAGATTTACATAGAGCACATAGGAAGGCTATGTGTACTATGTAAATCTATGTGTACTATGTGTTCTATGTGTACTATGTGTTTAAATAGAATTATTTTTTCAAAGGTTGTGGAATCGCAATCATTGGTCCCAATTCGCCATCGACTTGTAACCGATTGCCTTGTGGCAAATACATTTTAGAAATTGCCCCATCCAAATATAAGGCATTCGTACAATCGAATTTTTCTTTAAATAACATAGCAAAATCATAAAAATTAACAGGCACATTGGAAATGGCAAAAACAATTTTTTTATCCGCCGTAATACCAACACCATTTCTAATATATAAACTCGTTGACGCAGGTTTAAAGGCTGGATGTAATTGCCCATTAATCACCAACATCGGACCTGATTGCGTCGCATAGGTGACACGCATAGGCAAACTTTCATAAGCATTTTTCTCACATACCACCGCCGCCGTGTCATTTAACGCAAAAACGCCATTCGGCTGCATGTAAAAATTGCCGTAACCAGTATCTCGGCGCACCAAAGGCATTAACATTGTACCCGCTTCTACGTATAAACCGACAGGCGCGTTTTGCGGCGGCGGCGCGTACATGCCCGCGTTCATCGCAAAAACCAATTGTTGATTGCTGTTTTCCAAAAAATCTTTCAAGGCTTGAAAATTGCGCAAAGGAAAGCCTTGGTCGTCATTCCAATACAATTTAACCTTATTTTTGTGCATTGGCACGACAAAAACATCATATTCAGCGTTGTTGTACAATACTGTTTGCGCAAGAGGCATCTGTTCTATGGGTTGAGGTGTTTTAAGAACACCCTCTTTTTTCGGATCAACCGCAACATGTTTAGGTTTACCAGTGTTAGAATCCTCAAACATTTTTTCTAAAATATACCATTCCGCACCCAAAAAAATCATACCGAGCAACACAAGCATCCCAATCCGACTTTTAGAAGGCGGCGCAGGTGCTTCAGGGGTATTGGTTTTGTGTGTAGGGATATTGTTAGCGTTGTTTTCTGAAAGTGACATGATTTCCATGATTTTGATAATGGTTTTATTTAAATATTTTTTTGGGAGCAACCATTGTCCTCAATTTTTCAATGACATACTCCACTTCGGTTTCGGTATTATAATGTGAAAACGAAAAACGAATGGTTTTCCGTTCGGGCGCAGCCTTGATAGCATTCAAAACGTGCGAACCGCCTTCAACGCCCGAACTACACGCACTCCCGCCTGACGCGCTAATCCCTGCCATATCCAAATTAAATAACATTAATTCCGATTTCATCGAAGGCGGAAAAGAGACACTTAAAACGGTGTAAAGCGAATTGCCATCCACATCGCCGTTGAATTGAATATCTTCAAAATTATCTAATAACCTTGTTTTCAATAAATTACGAATATTTAAAATTTTATTTTTAATGCTATCCCTATTGCTGACGTATAATTCAAGGGCTTTTGCCATGCCTACAATGCCATAAACATTTTCTGTTCCGCCGCGCATATTGCGCTCTTGCGCACCGCCATCAATGTACGGTTTTATCATATGATTGGCATTTAAATACACAAAACCAACGCCTTTGGGACCATGAAATTTATGCGCCGCACCTGCCAAAAAGTGAATTTTCGTTTGCGAAACATCTATCGGAAAATGACCAATCGTTTGAACTGTATCGGAATGAAACAAGGCATTGTACTGATGACATAAAGTTGCAACAGCATTCAAATCCAACATTGTTCCGATTTCATTATTGGCGTGCATGAGCGAAACTAAGGTTTTTCCCCCTTTTTTAGACAATAAAACCTGTAAATGTGCCAAATCAATTTGACCTTTTTCATTAATATGAACCCATTCCACCATGATTTTGCGATTGCGTTGCAAAGATTCCAACGTATGTCCGATGCAATGATGTTCTAACGGCGAACTAATGATGCGCTGTACACCCAAATCGCGCACCGCATTTTTTAACACCATATTGTTCGATTCTGTTCCGCCGGATGTAAAAAAAATCTCTCCAACAGAGGCGTTGAGACATTTTGCGACGGTTTTACGCGCTTGCTCAATGGCAGCGCGAGCAATTCTGCCTTCGGCGTGAATCGCAGAGGGATTCCCAAAAGTATGTTTCATACAACCCATCATCACTTCCAAAACCGCTTCGGCGATGGGAGTTGTTGCAGCATTATCAAAATAAACGCGCATAAATTTAAGATTCTATTTGGAAGTTACTGTATGCGTGTTTTGCAAAACACGCATACAGCTGATTGAAATAATAATTACGCCCAAAGGTAGGATTTTTGCAAAGATTACCAAAAAGGATTGTTCAAAATCGTGCTGTGTGCAGGGCAAAAAGATTTACCTTTGTCAAAAATTGTTATGATTCAATAAACAGCAACCATGAGTGAAGGGTTTTTCAAATGCTCCACTCGTCATACTAATTCAACTTCAATAGAATGAAAATACAGACCTTTCATTTGCAAAATTTCAAGCGTTTCAAGGATTTACATATTAAAAATATTCCTTTAAATGCGCAATTAGTGTTGCTTATTGGGGCAAATGGTAGCGGTAAATCAGCCCTTTTTGATGCTTCCTGATTCAAATAACTATAATATTGTAAGTAACGATAATCCAATCCCCACTATAATTGCGCCTAATTTTTGGGTTGAAATGCGATGTTCTGCTGCGTTATCGGTTTCAAAAAGAATCGTCGTTGAAACGTGCAACAAAGAACCAATTACAACCGCAATCATTTTTTTTAAAATTTGTTCATCAGGTTGCAACCAAACCGTCAATAACGCGCCCAAAGGAGACATCGCCGCAAAAAATATCAAACCTGCCAAAATAATTTTGGGACTAAATCGACTCATCATCAACAACAAAACTAAGGCAAATGCTTCAGGAGCTTTATGAAACATGATTCCATAAAATAAATGATTGTGAATATGCCCGTGTACATCTTGTTGAGCATGAAAATCAGCGTATAAACCTAAGGGCAATCCTTCCACAAACGCATGTACCGACAAACCTAAAATCACTTGCAAGGCAAATAAAGGACGTGTCGTATGATGATGGTCATGGATATGACCGTGTTCAACCCCAAGAGAAAGTTGTTCCAAGAAAAGTTGAAGGAAAAAACCGCCTAAAACCCATAGACCAATGGGCGCAGATGCCTCAGTCCCTGCGTTTTGCAGGCTTGGCGGTGCGGTCGAATACGCTTCTGGTATTAAATGAAGGACGATAATGCCCAAAATATAAGCCCCACAAAACGATAAGACCAATTTTAATCGCTGCAAGTTCGCTTTTTGAAACGACCATGCCAACAAGCCGCCTGCTAACACGGCAGCAAACAGGAGTATATATTGCCAAAAATTCATGCCGTATAAATGCCTGTTTATTGGAATTGTTCATTGGATATAGTGATAAAACCAAATTTCTCTCAAAACGACCCAATTAAGTAGTTGAAATGAAAGAATCTACAAAAAGTGATGCTTGATAAAAAGTTGATTATCAAGACATTATAACGTTTGGAGGGTTTCAAACCATCCAAAAGTTGTTGTTGGTTATTTAACATTAACCACTTACAAAATAAGTTGCATTGCTTTATTGCTGTCAATATATTTTTGGTATAAAACCCATGCAATGAACCCAATCCCTGCCCCAAACAAGCCACCAAATAAAATATCAGACGGATAATGTACGCCGACATACACTTGTCCAAAGGCAATCGTACCCGCCCAAACCAATAAAACAATGCCTATCCACCGTCGAGCAGGTGCAAATGCAAAAAATAAAAACACGGCTGCTGCAAAATGATTTGCCGCATGACTGGATGTAAAACTATATCCTGAACTCGGACGTATTAATAATTTAACTTTATCTTTAATGCGTACATCATTGCAAGGGCGTACTCTATGCACAATGGGTTTAACAATTTTACTGCTAAACGTGTCGGAGACCGTCACCGTTGCCGCCAAAGCAAAGATTAAAACCCATGCTTTTTTGCCATACGTCATGGATAAATGCGTGATAAAAAAAAGATATAACGGAAACCAAAAATACATGCTTCTCCAATACGGCATGAGTTTATTCAAAAAACCGATATGGCATTGATGGTTTATGAAAAAAAATATCTGTTGGTCTATATGCGATAACGCGCTCATAGTCAGCCTGTTTTAATTGTGAGGTGCAAAAATAACGCTTTTTTCGGATGTTGTCCTTAAATTTTTTACAAAAAATAATCTCAAAATCCTTTTGAATCGCCGTTTTATTGGTTAACTTTGCACAAAGTTTGTATTATTCACAATAAATTATGATAACAAAGTTATTACATATCGCATTAAGAATCATACCATTACAACTTTTTTCTGGAAACCATATTTGTAAAACCTGTAAACATACCTCATCTTGGCACTTATAAAGTCGATTTCAGGAATTAGGGGCATCATCGGTGGAACGCAAGGAACGCATTTAACGCCGCAGGATATAGTAGAATGTACCGCAGCTTTCGGAACTTGGGTATTGCAACATCATAAAGACAAAAAATCCAAAGTCGTGATTGGACGCGATGCACGGATTTCTGGCGCAATGGTCAGTCAATTGGTCTCGCAAACGTTGATTGGATTGGGGATTGATGTGGTGGATTTAGGGCTGTCAACGACTCCGACCGTCGAATTGGCGGTCACGGATGAGCATGCGCAAGCAGGTATTATCATTACCGCAAGCCACAATCCGAAAGATTGGAACGCATTGAAATTGTTGAATCATAAAGGCGAATTTATCTCGGCGAAAGACGGAGAAGATGTGTTGGCATTGATTCATAAAGGGAATATTAAATATGCGGGGGTGGATCAATTGGGCAAATATCGATTGGATGGGACGTATATTGCGAAACATATTCAAAAAATACTTGCATTGCCTTTGGTCAACAAAAAAGCAATACAGGATAAAGCCTTTAAAGTCGTCGTAGATTGTGTCAATTCTACTGGTGCGATTTCGATTGTGCCGTTATTGGAAAAATTGGGTTGTAAAGTCACAGTGATTAATGGGGAAATGACGGGACAATTCGCTCATAATCCAGAGCCATTACCGCAACATTTGCACGAATTATCGAAAGCGGTGACGTTTCATCGGGCGCATTTGGGCATTGCCGTTGATCCAGATGTGGATCGATTGGTCTTTATTTCCGATGATGGGGAACCGTTTGGCGAAGAATATACATTGGTGGCGGTTGCCGATTATGTGTTGCAACATAAAGTGGGCAATACGGTTTCTAATCTTTCTTCGACGCGGGCGTTGCGCGATGTGACGGAAAAACGCGGCGGTCGTTACGAATCCGCAGCCGTTGGCGAAGTGAATGTCGTGGCGAAAATGAAAGAACTCAAAGCGGTGATTGGCGGAGAAGGCAATGGCGGTGTGATTTATCCCGATTTGCATTATGGACGCGATGCATTGGTTGGAGTTGCCCTGATGTTGAGTTCTTTGGCGGCGTTTGGAAAGCCGATTTCGTTTTTGCGCCGTCGTTTTCCTGATTATACCATTTCAAAAACGAAATTAGATTTGCCTTCGGGTGTGAATATCGAACAAGTTTTGAATGGTTTGTACAATAAGTATATTCGCTTTAAAGATTGTGAACTCAATCGAATTGATGGTTTGAAAATATCGTTCAAAAGCGATGGCAACTGGATTCACATGCGCAAATCCAATACCGAACCGATTATTCGCATGTATGCGGAAAGTACTTCGGTCGTGATTGCAGATAATTTGATTAATAAAATGAATGCAGATATTTACGAAATCATCAATGAAGAAAGAATAAAATTGGCTGAATCGTAAATCGTATATACTTTGCGTCGGGTGGTTTTGGATACGATTGGAACGCGGATGACGCGGATGGGGCGGATTCGCACGGATTTTTTTTGAAATTCAGTGCCAATTCAGGAAAAAATCCGTGAAAATTCGCCCCATCCGCGTTATCCGCGTTCCCATTGGATCGCAAAAACACCCGACGCAAAGTATATAACCAAGTGGAGGGTTTTAAAACCCTCCACTTGGTTATATACGATATTTTATAGGGCTAATATCCAATTTACCAATCTTTTATTGCTTTTTTAACGGCTATTTTGGAAGCCGTATCGTGAATAAAATACCAATTTAAGGATTTATCAGAAACCGTTTTATCCACTGAGTAGTGGAAAAATAAAACGGCTTTCACCGCAGGATACCGTTTAGGCAAATCTTCTAAGGCGTTTTTAAACCATAATTTTCTATCGCCGCCTGCTACCAAACAGCCTAATTCGGCAATCATTATTGGCTTTTGAAACGCCGATAATGCGGGATAATATTTCCCAAAAATCTCCTCAAAATTCCACCATTGACTCCAACTTGCGACCGTTCCGTAATTAAGCGCACCGACTGCAACGTAATCCACATACGCATCACCCGGATAAAATTCTTTAAAAAAGCCATAGGCAGGATGCGGACTATAGACCCAAATGACATTATTCGCGCCTGCTGTTTTGAAAATCGCATGAATATGTTGCCAAGCTGCCACAAATGCAGTCGCTGAATTGTTATGAATGCCCCAAGGATAGCGATATGCATCGTTCATTTCATGTCCAAAACGCAAAAATATCGGTGATTTTACGTTTGCTGCTTTTTTTGCCCATGTTTCAATGTAAAAATCATAATCACCATACGAAATGTCGCTCAATCCATTTAAATCCCTATTTTCTACGGATTTAAGTTTTGGATGTGCTTTTGAATCAAAATCACTCAACCAAGGTTCCCAAGTAATCACAGGGATAGAACCTGTTGTTAAAATACTGTGAACCTGTTTTTCTGGAAACGATTGATTCGATTTATCGCCCCATGCCGAGTAAATGTGCATCAATGCAAACGAAGTTTGAATGGAATCTTCCAAATTCAAAATGCCTTCAAAACCTTGTTTTGTATGGTTATCCGTTGCGCCAAGCAAAATTTTAGTTGGATTTTTCAATAAATTCAAATCATTTCGATAGGCTTTCAACCAACCTAAGTGTTCGATTCGGCGGTTTTCGCGGACTTCGATTATATTTTTTTGTTCCATTTTTTCAACCATGGCACTTGTATTGTCCAATAGGGTGGTAATCGGACCGCGTGTTTCGTTCCCCACTTTGGTCAGTGAATAAACGATTACGCCGCCAAGCAAAAAAGCAATCAAGGTAGCTGTGAGTCGGAATAAGATACGTTTCATTTTATGGATATGGATGGTTTGAATTAGGATTTTTAAGATTCAATTTTGATAAATATTTGAAAATCAATCTTTTAGAGAATCCTAATTCAAAGCTATTATTTAATTTGAGTTAAATCAATGGATTCCCAAGGCGATATTGCTTTTAAACGGTGGGCTTCTAAGGCTGCAAAAACACCGCCTATTGCCAGTATAAAAGGTATGAACGCAAACGCTATCATACCCCAACTTTGTTCCGCCGAAAGGATTAATTCGCTTTCGGGTATCCAAAAACGTCTTTGCACATAAACGCCTATAATCGTCATCAAAAACAAACCCATATGCACCACATGTGGGCGTGCAAAAGGGGTAAAATAACCTGTCACTGCTTTTTTAGCCGTCGGAATATACGGGATTTCGGCGTTTACGATGGATAGTAAAAAGCCCAAAAAGAAAACATGCCAACAAGCAAATTTCAAAATCATCCCGCGCCAATGCAAACCTTGTTCGGTTTCAGGATGCGCCATCCAACGTTGCACGAATCGGTAAATGACAAGGCTTATTCCTACAATCGGCAATCCGCGCACGACAAAATCGACAAAAGACATCTCCGCAGGCGTAATTCCTGTAAAAAAGTACAGAAAAGGTATCAACATGAAGAAAAATTGGGTCGCACCTACCAAATAATACGTCCCAATCGTTCCATAAGAGAGTTTTTGCCAAAAGGAGAGTTTCCAAAACAAACGCGGTAGTTCTTCAAAGGTTACTTCAAAAACACCGCGCGCCCATTTCAATTGTTGTTTGCAAAACGACCCAAAATCTTCTGGAACTAACCCGCGACTCACGATTACAGGGTTGTAAATCGATTGCCAACCCGCCGCATGAAGCCGAATTGAGGTAATCAAATCTTCTGCAAGCCCAATCCCATGTCCGCCAATGCTTTCCAATGCCTTGCGCCGAAACGTGCAATTTGCCCCAATCGCTACCGCACAACCGTACCCATGTAATCCCATTTGCGTCGGACCATAAAAGGTATAAGTTTGTTCCGCCGCGCCTGCCGCCGTAAACGAACTGGATTGATTGTAATACGCCTGACTTACCTGTACGAACCCGATTTTTTCATCTTTGAAAAATCCTAATGTATGGTCTAAAAAATTGGGAAATGGAATATGGTCAGGGTCGAGAACAAGGATGAAATCTTCTTTCGTTTTTTGCAATGCAGCATTGATTTTGCCCGCTTTTGCACCAGAAATGCCTACTAATTCAAGCCAAACGACTCCATTTTGGGCTGCGACGGTCTTAAAACGCGGGTCTTGTGTGTCATCAAGCAAATAGGTCGTATGTGGATATTGAATATTTCGACAAGCAGCTAAGGTTTTTTCAAACATACTCAATGGTTCACCGGGAGAGGAAGTTGTGAAAATGGCAACACTCAAACCTTCAGGTGCAGTCACTGATTTGGGTTTAGAAATGCCGAGATAGTTAATCCAAATCAAAATTAAGCGCAAGATGCCATACCAAAACGTTGCTGAAAGCATGATAAATAAGGGCAGATTGCCTCTATGTGCCGCTTGAAACCACCAATCTCCGAATAACAAGATGCTCATTACACCTGCAATGACTAATGTTAATAACACCAATCGTTCCCAATTATGTATCGTTTTCGCTTCCCGAAATTGCCATAAGTCCTTTTGAACCAATTGTTTATTCATGCCAAAAATTCATTTTAAATTGTAAACCAAGATATTGACTTTGGTAAAAAAAAGTACTCCGATACGTATAGGTTGCTTTCAACGCATATTTATTGGCAAATTGGTAGGTTATAACAGTTGAAATATCATAAGGTGTATAAACCGTTTCTAAAAAATCTTTGGCAATTGCAACGGTGCCTCCCGAATCTTTGGCTAAATACAAATATGGATTTTGACTTTTTGCATATAAACCATAATTTCCATTAAAACCCAAAGTCCAATTTTGACTGGGTTCTACTTGAAAAGATACACTGGCAAAATGGATAACTTGTTGTTTGGGTGTGAAATACAGTTTATAAAAACCTTGAATTGGAATTGTAGAATCATAATTCGTTACGATTTGAGCCATCGTTTTACGGGATTCAAAAATAGTTGTTTTGGCATTCGCATAACTGAACGCATAGCCCAATTGTAACGAAATGCGCCCTTTCTGAACGCTTTTCGGAATCAAAGAGGGCGATAATCCCCAACCATACCAAGTATAAAGCTCATTTTTATCCGCAAATTGACGTATATCATACGCAAGAGCCGCTTCTATAAATTTGGGATTTTTATAATGCAATGTCGCAAGTGCGTGATTCGTGGAAAGCATTGTATCAGCACTTTTTGCAGTGGTGAAAAACGGTTTATGTTCTGCAAAGAGCGCAATATCCCATTTGGGGGCGATTTTTTGGGAAAACTGGATTTCGCCCGTCCAATCCATCATTTTATTGGGATAATTTGCCAAGCCAAACGCCGTTTTTAAACTAAAACCTTGTAACGGCTTTGAAAACACATTACCAATCGTAATCATTTGGGCATTCGTCGAAAGGCTATC
The DNA here is from genome assembly GCA_013298955.1 of Chitinophagales bacterium. Classification (GTDB taxonomy): domain Bacteria; phylum Bacteroidota; class Bacteroidia; order Chitinophagales; family Saprospiraceae; genus JAAFJT01. Next base: position 7,424 of record JAAFJT010000069.1, on the reverse strand, counting down.
TGCCGAAAATTGATAACTGTCTAATCGAAGATAAGGTGCCATTTTATGATTTACTGCAAACCCAGTCGAAATAGAAGTATTTAAAATAGCAAAAGGTTGATTATCAATAAAATAGCTTGATGATGCCTCTAACCAAGCTGATTTTGGAATCAAAATATCGGTTCTCAAATCTTTTGCAACTTGAAAGGTTGAATTGGCTTGAATCGCTTGGTTAGCTGCTTTTAAAGCATTGCCATAATCACCCTGCCAATACAATGCTTTGGCTTTCAAATACTTAGCATCTGCATAGACCTTGCCTCTGTGTTCCAGCACGCCCAAAATTTTCACACAGGTTGCGACTTCGCCCATTTCGAGCAAGGCACGAGCGTAATCAATACACAAGTAATCATTATCGGGTGTGAGCGAAAGGGCTTTTTTGTAAAACTTTTTTGCCAATGGCAATTGCCCCTTCCAAAGATGATTTTGACCTAAAACCCAAAGCACATTCACATCATTTGGATGCGTATGAAGCAATGAAGTCAATAATTGAATCGCTTCCTCAAATTGACCTTTTTGGCTAAGGTCTCGTGCCAAAGACAAGGTATCGGATTGATTTTGAGCCGAAATCGGATTGGAAAAAAGGATAAAAAGGCAAAATGCCTTCCCCAAAAGATAGATTTTTCGCTGCATAGATAAAATTGAAAATATGTTTTGGTCACGTCTAACGGAGTTGAAAGGTTGCGTTGCATGGTTTGTGTTTTGAATAAAAAGGATACATGAAGTCTTTTCTTTTTTAAACAAGTAGGCATTTCTAACCGTCGTTATTTAAATGAGCATTATTTTATATAAATTTAATTACTTTTGCAACTCATAGGTCATAACTGTTTTAACGCCCTCTATGACTACGTATTAAAAAAACTAATTATTTATCATTTTACATCCATCGTTTATGAAAGCGATTATCAAAGGTACAGGTAGTACTTTACCTGCCCAAATTATTTTAAATCAAGCCTTTATACATCACGAATTTTACGAAAAAGCAGGTAAAAAAAGTGATAAATCAGGTGCTGAAATTGTTGCCAAATTGGAATCCATCACAGGAATTCGGGAACGCCGTTACATTCCAGAAGACGAAGATTCGATTCCATTAATGGTGTCGGCGGCTGCCAAAGCGATTGAGAATGCTGGCATTCAACGGGCTGATTTACAAGGGATTATAGTTGCTCATAATTCGGGTAATATGCTTGCTCAAGGGAAGCATTTTCATACCGTTCCAAATTTGGCGGCGCATTTAAAGCATCATCTTAAAATTGAACAATATGATTGTTTTGCCTATGACATCCTGTTTGGCTGTCCGGGCTGGGTGCAAGCGGTGATTCAAGCCAAACAATATTTGGCAGATAACGATGAGGCGCAAAATGTTTTGGTCGTTGGTTTGGAAATTGCTTCGCGGATGCTCGACCCACATGATTTGGATTCTATGATTTTGGCAGATGGTTGTGGGGCATGTATTGTGGCTCGCGGTCATACTGAAACCAAAGGTATTTTATCGTATAAAACTTATTCGCATGCGCAAACCGATATTGCGTGCATTTACTTAGGCGAATCGTATTCAAAAGACGTGGAAGGACATGGACTTTTCAAAATGAACGGGCGGGATGTCTATAAATATGCCACAACTTGGGTTCCAAAAGTCATTAAACAGGCTTTGGATAAGGCTGGCAAAACCTTGGATGATGTCGATATGTTTTTATTTCATCAAGCGAATGGCAAGATGTTAGCGGCGATTGCCCAAAATATTGCAGCCATTTATGACCATAAAACCTATAATTTCGAGGGTAAAATACCGACTACGATTGAATTTTTAGGCAATACTTCTGTGGCAACGATTCCAACAATGTTGGATTTGATTCGGCAGGGGGAATTGGGCGATTACAAAATTAAAGAAGGGCAATTAGTGGTTATGGCTTCTGTGGGTGCTGGAATGCACTGCAATGCAATTGTTTATCAATTTTAATATTTTTAATATAAAACTCAAAAGGATATGACTGCATTTAGATATGATGAAAAAGGTTGTCTAATCGTCCAAAATGTGGAAGCCCTGCGTGCCTTTACAGGCAAATCGATTGGCGTAAGTGCATGGTTAGAAATTACACAAGAAGTGATTAATCAATTTGCGGCGGCAACCTTTGATTTCCAATGGATTCATTTGGATACGGAACGCGCTAAAACCGAATCGCCTTTTGGTCGCACGGTGGCGCATGGTTTGTTGTCGCTTTCGCTGATGCCGTATTTCACCTACCAATTATTGAAAATTGAAGATGCCAAATTATTGGTGAATTATGGTTATAATCAAATCCGATTTCCCGCGCCTGTGTTGTCGGGACACAAGATTCGGATGAAAATGGCGTTAAAAAGCGTTGAAACCAATCCAAGAGGACATAAAGTTATTTTTGAACAAATTATTCAAATTGAAGGCGTTCCGAAAGCGGCTTGTATTGCCGAATCGGTTGCTTTCATTGTAGAATAATTTTTAATATAATTGATTCAAATGCGTTTAAAAAATAAAGTCGCTATCATTACGGGTGGCGCGAGAGGTATTGGCAAAGCTGCCGCGAGCGTTTTCACCAAAGAAGGTGCAACCGTTATCATTTGGGATATGCTTGCAGAAGGCGAAAAAACGGCTTCCGATTTACGGGCAGCAGGCTATCAAGCTGATTTTCAACAAGTTAGCGTGACCGATGTAGATGCGCTTGAAGCAGCTACCCAAAAAATTATCGCCACTTATGGCAAAATTGACATATTGATAAATAACGCGGGCATCACGCGGGACAAATCATTTCTCAAAATGAGTTATCACGAATGGCAACAAGTCATCGACATCAATTTGACGGGCGTTTTTAATTGTACAAAAGTGGTTGCGCCACACATGGTTGCACGCAATTATGGTCGAATTATTTGTACTTCATCGATTGTGGGCATTCATGGAGCGTTTGGACAGACGAATTATGCGGCTGCAAAAGCGGGTTTGATAGCCATGTGTCGCACTTGGGCAAAAGAATTGGGTTCAAAAGGCATCACTTCTAATGCAGTCGCGCCCGGATTTATTTTGACAGATATGACGGATGCGATTCCAGAAGAGCTTCGGAATGCTCAAATCAAGGCGATTCCTGCACGGCGGGCAGGTTTGCCCGAAGATATTGCTTATACCTATCTTTTCTTAGCTTCGGATGAAGCGTCTTATATCAACGGTCAAGTGATTGGTGTCAATGGCGGTATTGCACTTTAAATCGTTGATAATCAATATTTTATTTGTAAAATTAGATACAATTGGAACGCGGATGACGCGGATTGGGTGAATTTTCACGGATTATTATTTTAATTTAAGTTTTGCGGTACGATAAATAAAAAAATCCGCGAAAATTCGCCCAATCCGCGTCATCCGCGTTCCAATTGCATCCTAATTAGTAACATTTTATGTACTTTTGCCGCCAAAAGAATCCAATCGGAATGAAAAAAACCTTGCAACAATACGACGCAGTAATTGAGCGTTGTAAAGCGTTGTTTATCAAAAAGACAACGGATTATGGCACTGCTTGGCGCATTTTGCGTCCTTCGTCGCTCACAGACCAACTTTTTATCAAAGCGCGCCGCATTCGACAAATTGAGGAGACGGGCATGCAACATATTTCAGATAAAATCGACGATGAATATGTAGGCTTGGTCAATTATGCGATTTTGGCGCAAATCCAACTCGAATTGCCGCCAAATACGGCTTTGGAATTAGCCCCCAAATATGCAGTGGAGTGTTATGATGCGAAAGTGCAATTGACCCGCGATTTGATGATTGCCAAAAACAGCGATTATGGCGAAGTTTGGCGAGATATGCGCCGCAGTTCTCTGACGGATTTGATTTTAATGAAACTATTGAGAATCAAACAGATAGAAGATAATCGGGGCAAAACCATCGCCTCTGAAGGCGTTATAGCGAATTATCAAGATATTATTAATTATGCCGTTTTCGCATTGATTAAAATTTCGGAAACGCAATAAGGATTGTAAATGGATTATCAAACCTTTGGAGGGTTTTAAAACCCTCCAAAGGTTGTTTTACTTATTGTTTTTAATTATAAAAATACAAACTATATAAATCTTTCACTATGAAGTTATTACATCTTATTTTGAATGCTGCTTTTTGCTTTTCGATATTTCATCCCGCCTATGCACAATCGCCTGCTTCTAATGTAACGGCTTTTGTGAATGTGAATGTCGTGACGATGGAAGATCCGAAAGTGTTGCTAAAACAAACGGTTTTGATTGAAAATGGTAGTATTCGGCTCATTGGCGATAAAAAAACAGTTGAAATTCCTGCGGGTGCGGCGATTATTGATGGGAAGGGGAAATATTTAATGCCTGGTCTTGCGGATGCACATGCGCATATGTTGGTGGATGACCAATTTGGTTTCAAACAAAATGATTATTTTTTGCTGCATTTGGCGAGTGGTGTCACCACTTTGCGGAGTATGCGCAGTCGAAAAGAGCATTTGAAACTCCGCGAACAAGCGCGTCAAAATCAACTTTTAGCTCCGAATTTATATATTTGTGTGGTTGCGCCAAGCGATTCTACGTTTGGTTTGGAACAAATTCCGACGTTTGTAAAACAAGCCAAAGCAGATGGATATGATTTAGTTAAATATGTATCTGGTTTAAATTCACAGCAATTTGAACGATTGGGACAGGTTTGTAAAGAAGTCGGCATTCCATTTGCGGGACATGCGTATAAAGGGAGTTTGAAACCTGCCATCAAAACGCAACAACGTTCTGTTGAACATTATACCCCCGCGCTCAATACGTATAAAGACCAACCCGGTTTATTTCCGTCGGTGATGGAAGATTTGAAAAAAAACAATGTGTTTATTACACCGACTTTGATGTTTTATTATGTCAATTTTTTTCAAATCGAAGGAGAACGGTTGTTCAAGCCGAATGGAGTGCGCTATTTGCCTAAATCGGTTTACAATGCATGGATGAAAGATTGGGCAAAGGAGAGCAAAGAATTTTCAAGAGATAAAGAATCCTTTGATAAATTTAAAGCAAAAGGCAAAAATTCCTTATTTGAATTTAATCGGGTGCTGAAAATGATGGCGGATAATAATGTAAAATTATTGTTAAGTGGCACGGATGATGGCGTTTTCACCGTTCCCGGTTTTTCGATGGTGGATGAAATGAATCTATATAACAATGCAGGATTGACACCTTATCAAATTTTGAAAGCATCGACTTCCAATGTGGCTGATTTTTTCAATGAAAGTAGTTTATGGGGAACGGTTTCAGTTGGAAAACGGGCGGATTTGATTTTATTAGAGAAAAATCCGTTGGAAAATGCGGCGAATATTCAATTTATCATTGGTACGATGGTGCGCGGCAAGTATTACACCAAAGATGATTTGACTAAACGCATTAGTCGTTAATGTTGGATAGATTGGAACGCGGATGATGCAGATTAGGCGGATTTTCACTGATTTTTTTTTAAAAATCCGTGAAAATCCGCCCAATCTGCGTCACCCGCGTTCCAATTTATCCAATATTCAAGTCTTTATAATTTATAATTTTCTTGCAATCATTGCCCACAAATATTAAACAAAAACCTAAAATATTGGGGCGTTGAAACCGTTCACTTTGCATATAACCAACTAATTGTTTCGTCCCTTGTTCAACAACACTGTCGAATAAAGTTATCGTTCCAACAGGAATAGGCGTGTTAGGCACCGTCACTGGAGGCGGATTGGGCGCATTTTTTGCCTTTCTACCTTTCTTTTTAGCAGTGGTTGAAGAGGTCGTTTCAATCATATTTCCTTCACTGTCAAGCCATTTTAAAGCATCTTCTTTTTTAATGTATTTTAATTCAATCACCACTTCATGCTTGATATTGACTTGTGGAATGCGTTCCAAAAAAATATCGGGATACCGACTATCAATTTCAAACTCGCTACAAATTCGATAACTTTCATATGGGAATAATAAACCAATCATCAACGTTTTCAAATGTTTTTCCCCATACGATACTTTATCACGATTGGAATGCGCTTTGCGCAAAGCCGTACCCACCAATTGCGTAAATGTTTCGATATGACCATTATAAACCAATTGATGAATGCTGTCCCCTATCGTATTCATCAATTTACCATATTCCAAACCCAACGTTAAGGCTGTAAAATAATCAAAATACAATTTTTTGATGACATAATTCGGCATTTGAAAGGTATATAAGTTTCCTGCAACTGATTTTATGCTCGTCATCCCCGAATAAAACAACATACTAAAAACATCCCCAATTGTAAAGCCCCTTTCAATATTAAATTGTTGAGTAATATAAGTTGTTAATTCACCCGTCTCTAATAAATGACTCAAATGCGACAATGCAATACTTTCATTCCCACCAATTTTAAAAATATTGGATATTTTTCTATAATCAGAAGCAATGTTGGAATCCAACATTTGAGTCGGAAACGCATTTCTAATCATGTATTTTTGAGCAAAATACAAAACCATATCCGTATTATACAAATGTCGAATATTTTCGGCATCAAAACGGTAGCCATCATACCAATTGCGCAACTCAGCTAATTTATCGTCTATTTCTGATGCTGGAATGCCCAATTGTTTTAAAAAATCACTCATTTCAGGTTCTGTAAAACCCATCATATCATGGAAACGCCCGTCAGCACTGATATTGCTACTAATATTATAGCCACTTGTCATGCCATCTACCGTTACGGGCGCAACGCCTGTCATAAAGATACGACCAATGATACCTGTACCCGATTCTGTTTTCAATACCTCATAAAATTTGCGTACATAACCATTTTTTGAAACAATATCTTGAAAATCGTGGTAATGAAAGGCTAATAATTCGTTCGTAAATTGGTCATATTCATCTATCAACACATATATTTGAGGCGGGTTTTTAATACCATAAAAAACAGAGAAAAATTTAATCAAGACACTGGACGGAGATATGTTTTGAAGTACTGCGTCCGCTTGCGCTTCGCTCACAAACTGTGGATAAGTGCGCATAAATCGCTCTACACCTGCTTTTACTTTTTGCAAAAAAGCGTCAAAAGTTTTGCTAACATCATTCGTTTCAATCCCACTAAAATCGAATTGAAGGATTAAATATTGATTCGCTAATGGAGTCGGGTTTTTACCTATATAAAGGTGCCCAAATAATTGTTGAAATTCGTCCTTGTATTGAATCCCATAGTAAGCCGCTAACATATTGATAAACAAGGTTTTACCAAATCGGCGCGGTCTTAAAAATATCGGATATAACGATGAGTATTCTTCCAATTTTTGGATGTAATCGGTTCTATCCAAATAAAAATAGCCGCCTTTGATAAGATTCCGATAGTTGGCTAATCCATAAGGTATTTTTAGCATCTTTT
>JAAFJT010000068.1 GCA_013298955.1 Chitinophagales bacterium | reverse complement strand
CTATCTTTGCGCCAAAACAATTATATGAATGCTTTAATACTCGGCGATAATTTGGAAGTGTTAAAACGCTTGAATAGTGAATCCGTGGATTTGATTTACCTTGACCCACCGTTTTTTTCCAATCGCAATTATGAAGTCATCTGGGGCGACGCGGGCGAAATCCGCAGTTTCCAAGACCGGTGGTCGGGCGGTATCAGTCATTATATTGACTGGCTGAAAGACCGCGTCCGCGAAATGCACCGCCTTTTGAAACCGACGGGTTCTCTCTTTTTGCATTGCGACTGGCATGCAGATGCACATATTCGTGTGTTGATTTTAGAACCTATTTTTGGCAGTCAAAATTTTAGAAATAAAATCACTTGGAAACGTTCTGATTCCCATAATGATGCTAAAAAACAAATGCCGAATATTTGTGATGATATTTACTTTTATTCTAAGTCCGATAAATACACATTCCATGTTTTATATGGCAAACATGCGGATAAAACGCTTAAAGAATGGTATCAATATTTAGAATTTCCTGATAAGGTCATTCGTAAAATGACCAAAGCTGAAAACGATTCCCAAACAATTCCTGTTGGTGCAAGACGGTTTAACACAGCAGATATGTCCAATCCAAGCCGTGTCTATTCTGGCGGGCAATATGATTACAAAGGTTACTCACATCCTTCAAATGGTTGGCGTTTTGCCTTAGAAACGATGCAAAAGTTAGATGCAGAAAATAAACTCTTTTATCCAAAAGAGAAAACAGGGCGCATTATGCTGAAACGCTACTTAGACGAGCAAAAAGGAACGGTCATTGGTGACCTTTGGACTGATATTGACCAAATGCGCGGCGCACATAGTGAACGCATTGGTTATCCCACACAAAAACCCGAAAAACTCTTAGAACGCATTATTGAAATGGCATCGAATGAAGGCGATGTGGTGTTAGACCCGTTTGTGGGCGGTGGGACGACGGTTGCGGTCGCCGACCGTTTGAAACGCAAATGGATTGGCATGGATCAATCGGTACAAGCGGTGAAAGTGACGGAAATGAGGCTCATTCAACAACGGGATTTATTTTCACAACCCTTTGATACTCAATTGTTAAAGTATGATTTCGACACGTTGCGTTACGGCGATGCGTTTGAATTTGAACAGTTCATCATCACGCAATATGGCGGTACGCCGAATGTCAAACAACGCGGGGATTTAGGCATTGACGGCAAAGCGAGTGATAACACGCCGATTCAAGTCAAACGCAGTGACGGCATCGGGCGCAATGTCGTTGATAATTTTCATGCCGCAATTCTAAGATTTGATAAACGGTTATATGAAAAAAACAAAGCCGAAGAACGTCCCGTTGGCTATTTGATAGCGTTTTCGTTTGGCAAGGGCGCGATTGAAGAAGTGGCGCGGTTGAAAAATGTTGAAAATATTAGTATTAAATTAGTGAAGGTTTCCGAAATCGTGCCGATAGCGGAACGTCCGAAATTGCAAATCACGCATACGATGGTTAGCACAGATAAAAAAGGATTCCAAAACGTTCAACTCGTCGCAACGGCGCAATCCGATTGCGCAATCCAATTTTATAGCTGGGATTTGGAGTATAAAGCCAATATCGGTTTTCGCCCAAGCATCCTACTCGACAAAAAAGGCGAACAAACCGTTTCGTTGAAAAACGGTCAACATACGATTGCTGTCAAAGTGGTGAATGAGCATGGCTTGGAAGCGATTGAAATCGTGCGATTGAGTGTTTAAAAGACCAGTTTCTATACAAAAAGGATGGGCTTCTATGCTACAACCATAGAAGCCCATTCAAAATGAGCGAAAAATGCGAAAAATGCCTTCCTGCCTAATTCAAGCACACCCGAAGCCTATACACCTGTCGCCCCTGCACCACCCGCAATGTGTACATCCCCGCAACCTGCCCAAACAACTGCATTGAAAAACGATTCTCACCGATTACAGCCGCTTGAACCTGTCGCTGCACGAGCTGCCCCAATGCATTAATCAATTCAATGTCAATAGATTGCGTCGAATTAGAACCAAAGTTCACATTCAACAGACCATCCGTTGGATTGGGAAAAATCTCTAATAGATTTTCGGTTTTGCCTTCTGCTGCAATGGAAATCGTATTGGAATACGTCCAATGTCCTGACGCATCGACCTGTTTCAACCGATAATACGCCAAATCTAAGACCATTTTATCCGTAAATTGATATGCGTGCAGCACAACACTTGTGCCTTGCCCTTTCACAAAACCTATTTTTTGAAACGATGCGCCATCACTACTTTTCTCTATGTCAAAACCAATATTATTTTTTTCAGAAGCCGTTTCCCAAAATAATAAATTGACATCACCTTGTGGTTGCCCGCGAAAAGAGATTAATTCGACTGGTAATGCCACTTCACTCACCATCGTAATCTGACTAAAACTCGTTATATTACAACTCGAACCAAACGTCAATGTATTGTTATTTGCCGTCGTCAACGCGGCTGCCGCGCCCAAAGGACTCCCCCAAGTCGCGCCATCAAAATTTGAATTTCGTTTATAAAGTTTGTAACTCGCAGCAGCACCCGTCCCGAACTTGCCTAAATTCGACAATTGAAGCGCAGTCAAAGCACCAAAAGTCGCATTCGTGCCGTAATTATTGATAACCCAATATTTCCCCGTCAACGCCGAAGCACCCGAAGGCGTTACATCAGGCGATGCAGCGAGTTCTGAAACCACGATTTCACCATTCGGTAACGCTCCCGAATTGGGAAACGTAAGGCTCAAATGTTGATTAGCGAAATCTTTCACGCCACTTGTTGTAATCGTCATTCGTTGACTCGTGCCGCCTGCAACAGGCACCGTCGAAGTCGAACGCGTCACGGCTGCACCCGCCGTTAAGTTATTGCCTTGATTGCCAAAATCGGATTCTGCTGCCACAAGATTGTTAAATTGGTAATAATCCAACAAATTTGCCTCACTTGAAGTCGTCGTCAAGTGCATTTTTTCTCGAATTTGGTCTTGCGATAGCGCAATATCCCAAATTTTAACCTCATCCAACTGTCCCGACAACGGATAATTATTCAAAGCATCCGTCCCCATTGCCAACGGATAACCCGTATAAATGTCGGTCAATGCCGCCGCACTCGTACTCGCCTTGTTCACGCCGTCCACATATAAAACCGCAGTTCCAGTACGCGTCACGCTCGCCGCGATGTGATGCCATTGATTATCATTCAAACCCGTTTGTGAGTATAAATCAATCCGATTCGTGGCATCACCGATATTGAACCGAATTTTATTGGTGCTATACGCGAAAACCCAACCTTTATTCTTTCCTGAATCCCAATTTTTATCTGAAATGATTGTTGCATCACTCGCTGTATTGGCGGATTTAACCCAAAACGCAACCGTGAAATCTTGATTCGTCCCAAAATTCGGTGCCGGAACGACCGATTTGAAATTGGAAGTGCTGCTACCTGTGAATGTAGCCGATTGCGTCGGCATCGCTTGCGGAACACAAGGCGTTGGCAATGAAGCCGTTACATCATCCATAATCGTGAGTTGCCCGAAACTCGTGATACCCAAACACGGACTGATTGGATTGAAAACCAATGCGCTACTGATTAAATTATCGCCCCCATCAATCGGTGTTGCCCAAGTTGCGCCATCGGCATTTGAGCTGCGTTTGTACAATTTACAATTGGTTGCTACGCCTGTCCCGAAACCACTTAAATCATTGATTTTCAAACTATTAAGTGGTGTGAATGTGCTATTCAAACCATAATTATTAATAATCCAAGTTTTATTAACAGCCGTTCCACCTGTTGGATTTTGGTCAGGCGCGACATCAAGGCGCGTCACGACGATTTCACCATTGGGAAAAATGCCCGTTGTCGGAAACGTCACCTCCACATTCGGCGTAGCAAATGTTTTCAACCCACCCGTTTTCACCAACACCCGTTCACTTACGCCCGTCCCAATCGGCGCAGTCGAAGTCACTAAGGTCGCATTCCCACCAAAAGCACCATGATAATTCCGTTTTTTATCCAAAATTTGATTATCAATCAAATCATTGAATTGATAATAGGCAATCAAATTAGCGTCTGAAACAGCATTTTCTTTGGTCAAATGGCGCATATCTCGAATTTCATTTTGCGTAAGTGCCCGATTCCAAATCGAAACCTCATCCATTTCCCCCTTGAAAGATTTGGAATAATGACCATAACCCAAATATAATTGCGCAATACTCGCCGCCGTCGGTTTATGAACGCCCGTTGCGGGATACACATATACATATTTTTGTTCATTCAAATACAACGCAACCGAATCAGGCGTTAAAACCATCGCCACATACGACCATTCATTCAAAGGGACGGTCAAACCACTATTCGATGCCCAAGTATCGCTAATCCCCGCCCAACGATACCATAATTTGGTGCCATAATAGTCAAAAATAAGTCCATTTGTATTAGTGGGGCAATGCGCACACCACTCGCCATTCGACACGATGCCCGCAAAGCCATCTTGTGCCCCATTCGGTTTTATCCACGCCGTAACCGAAAACGACGTTAAATTCGTCAAATCAGCCTTCGTTCTAACCAAAAAATCGCCATGTTCAGTGGTTTTCAACGATTTTCCAGCATAGCCATCTACCGAACAATTGTCAAGACGCGCCACATTGACCGTGATACTTGCGGAACTCGTTGCGCCCGAACCGTCCGTTACGGTAACGGTTGCCGTGTAAGTGCCAATTGCCGAATACGTCACCACAGGATTTTCCGCCGTCGAAGTCGAAGGCGTTCCACTCGGAAAACTCCAATTGACCGAATTATAATTGCCATTGGAAGCATTTTTAAAATTAAATTGGTTGGCTGTACATACATTCGATGCTTTTTCCGCTACTGCGTAGGCTTGCAACGGGCGCAAATTGCCAAATGGCGTTTGCCAAATCCCGCGTCCATACGTCGCCCAACGAATCAACGCTTGATTCGTGCCATCATCATATATCGAAAAATCGGTTGGTGATTGGCGATTAGGCAAATTCGTTGAATAAAGTGTCCAACTCGTCTGTGCCGATTTTTTGTAATAAACCGCATTCACCGTAGCAATGAAAACCAATTCATCCGTCCCACCATAAGATTCCGACAAAATTTGTTGATGATTCGCAGAAGGTAAATTATACGTAACATTCGTCCAAGTCGCGCCTGCATCGGCAGAACGATATACTTTATTATTAATCGCAATGTATAAAACATTTTTATTGTTGCAAATAGCGGTAATCGTTGCTGTATTGTTGAGTGCAGAAGGCAAATTATACGCTGTAAAAGTCGGTGTGGCGGACAAGGCATTCGTCGAAACATGGATTTTTTGGTCGCTCGTGAGAACGTACAAATAATTCGCATCCGCGATACTGCTATGAACTGCCTGAATCGAACCACTCAATTTTGCCAATTGCGTCCAAGTGGGTATCGTGGTTTGCAAATCGGTTGTACGCAATATTGTATCGCTCATTGCAACGAATGCCAATAGATTATTGGTTCGATTGAACGCAATTTGCGCATACTTGACCGCATTCGGCAACCCAAAAGTCGCTTGACTGCCTGTCGGCAAACGCCGTTTCGCATTCTCACCATAATATAACATCGTACTATTCGCTCGATGATCTATTTCATTATGTGCATACCAGTCACCGCCGCGAATCGTGTACCAACCTGTCGAATCCGCGTACAATTCGCCATTATCTTGTGTGCCAATATTGATAAAATCGCGGCGCGTCGGGCTGCCTTTGCCCGCGTAATCACCGATTTCAAAGGCAAAAATTCCATCATTTTTAGCCGTCCAATTATTGCCGCCGTCCGTACTCAGCCAAACGCCCCCGTCATTGCAACTGTATAATTTGTCCTTATCATAAGGCGATTGTCCAATTTGGTGCATATCGGTATGCACTTTTGCCCACCAATCCGTTAATTTCGTCCAAGTCGCGCCGCCATCCGAAGAATACCATGTATTGTGCGCTTGTAACCAAATTTTATTGGCATCCAAACGGTCAACCGTAAAACAATAATTGTAATTACCTTGACTTGATGAAGTTGAAATATCATTATAATATGTTATATAAGGCGAACCACTGCCTTTCATCAACGTGAAATTCACGCCGCCATCCGTAGATTTATACATCATGCCGCCGCTTGTGACCTGTCCGAAATAAACAACATCTGGATTCGCAGGCGTTACGCCAATGCGACTGCCGTATTGAACAGGCGCGACCGAAGGCGTTGAAATGCCACTTGTAATCTGCGTCCAAGTCGTGCCGAAATCGGTAGAACGATATAAATCAGCACTATTTGCAGTCGTTGAGGCAAATAAAATTTGGGAATTGGCGGCTGTACCTTGTTTCATATCGCAAAACTGTAAACTGGTACTGGTTTTTGCTGTCCAAGTCGTGCCTGCATTCGTAGATTTATAGATACCACCGCTTGTTGCCGCAACTAATATATTGGGGTCGGTCGCATCCATAATGATTTCCACTACAATTTTATTGGTCGGGAAACCGCCTGCTAATTGTGTAAAAGTCGTCCCGCCATTCGTAGATTTGTAAATGCCCGAACCACTACTGTAATAATTCGGGTCGCCGCCGCCAAGATATAAAATTTGGTCATTCGTGTGGTCAATGCAAATCGACGCATTTTTAATGGACAAAATATCCGTTCCCGCCACCACATTCCAAGTTGCTGCTTGGTCGTTGCTGATGAATAATCCGCCTTGCGCCGTAACTGCGTAATATTTATTGGGATTCGACGGGTGAAACTTCATCTGCACGATACGCGCTTGCCCATGAATCTGTCCTGAAAGGTTTGTGGGGAATTTTTCAGGTTTGTAGGCTGCCCAATTCGCCAATTGTGCAAAACTATATTGTGTAAGACACAATAAAATAAAAATAATATTTTTCATGCTGTTTCAATTCTTTAAAATACCTTCGTTCTTAATTCAAAAAACCTAATATTTAACCCAAGTTACGCGGTAGGCGGCTTCGCCGCCGAAAAGAGGGAGATGGGTACGGGTGTGTTTTGTTTTTTGGAATGGGCAAAGCCCCATTCCAAAAAACAAAACACACCCGTACCCAGAAAATCTTTTTCTACCCCAAAACGGTATTACCGCGCAACTTCGGTTATTTACCCTTTTTTTGTTCAATCGCTTTCAATTCCTGTTGTTGACGGGTTAGCATCGCGGTTTGTTCTGCGAGCGACAGGATATGACCATCGGGTTGCACCCAAGCAGACACATCGCGTTTCCAATGACGGAATGCCTTGCTTAACCAGCAAATTCTATCATATTCGATTTTTTCTGCTGGCGTAAGCGTCTTAAAATAAGCCAGATACGCTTCTGAGTGGCGCAACTCTTTATTGGGGGGCGGCATTTTGCCTTTCCAATAAACCTCATACGCACGCACCGCACTGTAATAATTGACATTGGAATCTTGCATCATCGTGTACCAAATCGGGTCTTTGGACGATTGCGCCGATGCTAAACTCGCAAAAAAGAATAGTAAACTAATTATTATAGTTCTAAATGGCATCACTCGGAATATTAAACAAATTGACAATTAATCGTTAACAAATTATTGTGAAATAAAGTTTATTTCAAGGTACAAAATTCACAGGTTCATTGCAAATGCATGTAAAAGCAAAAAACCGCATCAAGCGCGTTTTGCTTTTTCCCAAATGACGGATTGTCTGCCCGCAATCACGCGGAAAAAGCCGCGATAGACCGAATAATTCATCATGGAGAAATAATAAGGTACAAAAAATGCTTTTACTTTCACTTTTCGTTTTTCAAACAAAAAGCCTAAAACCGCCGCCGTATAAAATAAAACTTGTAAAACCAATAATATTTTATAAAACATTCCTGCGGGTATTGCCAATAAAACGTTCAAAATCAATAAGATAGGTAATGCCAAAGGTGCTAAAGTCCACCTCAAAACCCGATGCGAAATGTATTGAAAACTCAACCAACCGTATTTAAAGGGATTCAATAAATCGGCTAATCGCCAAATCGCTTGCAAACCACCTGCGGAAATCCGAATTTTGCGTTTCAATTCCTCTGCGACGGATGCGGATGTGCCTTCCACTGCATAGGCATTTGGCTCATAGGCGATGCGATAACCGCGCCGTGCGATGCGCAAAGTCATTACAAAATCTTCAATCAAAGTATCTTTTTCGACAGGTTTGTACAAAGCAGTTCGGATAGAGAAAAGTTCGCCTGCGGCTCCGACAACCGAATATAATTCGGCATCCCACTTCTTTAACACCGATTCATATTTCCAATAAATGCCTTCACCCGCACTTGCTTCTGCTTTTTCTGCTGATTGAACGCGTTTTTCACCTGCAACCACCCCAATCGACGGGTCTTGATAATGATGTACAATATTGCGAATCGCCTGTTGATTAATGTCTGTATTCGCGTCCGTGAAAACGACAATCGGTGTTTCCACAAAATCCATGACGCGTTCAACGGCGGCAATTTTACCTTTGCGCTCTGCTTTATGAAATAATTCGATGCGATGACCTGCCCGATTGTCAAATTCTTGAATTAAATCAGGCGTTTTGTCATTCGAGCCGTCCGTGACGAATAAAAAACGGATTTTATCTTTTGGATAATCCAACGCTAAGGAATTGCGTATTTTCTCCTCAATATACGCTTCCTCATTGTAAGCTGCGACCAAAAAAGTGACTTCGGGCAGTTTTGAATCATCTGTAATCGGTTGTAAATCAGTCTTTTTGCGAAAAAGCCGTTTGATTTTCAATAAGATGTAAAGCAAAATGCCATAACCTAAATAACTGTAAAAAACGCTAAACGCAAGCGTCCAAAATGCGATTTGGAAGATAGAATGGTAATTCATAGTAATGTTGTTTTCTCAATGTATTAATTTAAATTCAAATATTTTAATTTGGGTTTGAATTAGGCTTGTGCGATACAATTGGAACGCGGATGACACGGATATGGCGGATTTTCGCAGATTTTTTTATTTTAATACCAACTTTTATTTTAAGTTGAATATTTTATACAGATTTTTATTTTTTTAATAAAAATCCGTGAAAATCCGCCCAATCCGTGTCATCCGCGTTCCAATTGTATCCTACAATTCTAATTCAAACCCCAAGTTTAATAACCGTCTAAAATGAAGTCTGTTTTCAATGCTTCTTGCATCTTCACAATCAGCTCCCGAGAAGGAATCGTCTCGCCCTTCTCAATTTTTTCAATCATGAGGGATGTCGAGCCAGTGGCTTGCGCCAATTGTGCGACACTCATATTGCGCTCTTCCCGCTTGAAATGAATTTGATCTTTTAGGGGCGTGATGACCGTATTTTGATTCGGTTTTTTTCCATCCGACCCTTCCGTTTTTGGAAACAGAATGAAACTGCCCATAATCGTAAGCAGTGCGCCTGTTACAAAAAATTTTGACATGATTGCTGGTAATGTTTGTTTTAAGAGTGTATTTTTATGATTCTAATAAAAAAAATGCCAAGTTTTCTAAATAATTAATTTTCAATCTTTTATGGTAGAAAACAAGTGTCTAAAACTTTTCTTTTTAAACACCGTTTGGAGGGATTTAAAACCCTCCAAACGGTATTTATACGCGTATTATAATTCGTCTAATTTATACAATTTGTATCGTTCAATCACACTAATTAATTTGCGTTCATAATCGGGGTCTGTTGCATAGCCATTTTCGCGCAACCCTTTTGCCCATACTTTGTAATCTTTGCCCGCTTTGAAAAGGGGTTGATAACGGTCTTTCGTCAAAAAAAGACTGTGTTCGCGCCAAGATTCCCATCCATTTTCGTATTTTCTGAAAAAATCTTTACCAGAATCGTCAAAATGGTTCGTACAATGGCTTTTACCACAAGTCGCATTCGCGCCCGGTTTCAAAAAGCATTTGATTCCAAACATATTGTTATTTTTGGTAGCCAAAACGCTTTGTCCTGCCCGACTCTCAATGATGGCTTGCCCCATCGAAATACTCGCAGGAATATTGAATTTATCCATTTCCGCCACTGCAATTTTGGAAAAACGCTCAATAAAAGAGGTTACTTCTGTATTTGCAATGTCTTTTGCGTCTGTTGGTGCAAACGGATTATTGCCCGAAAAAGACGCTTTGGTCGCTTTACCGTTTGTCGGGGCAAATTTACCATTTTTATTGCCTACTTGCAAGTCCTTTTGAAAAACAGCAAATATAAATATACCTAATATAGATACTTTAACAAAAATGCCAAAAGGACCGTACAACCCAAATCTATGTTTGAAAGAAACCGCCCACCGCGAAAGACCTTCATAAACGCGTTGCAACTGCTGCATCAACGTTTCGGGCGCGTCTGCCGAGTGCGCATAACCGACCTGCTTGCTCGATTTGGGTGCGGCATGCCACTTGCTATCTTGATGTGGATTAACATCGTTACTTTTCATTGTTGATGATTGAGAGGATAAAATGAAAAAAATGATGTAGCTTTGTACTGTTCTATCAACAGATTGCGCTACATGTTGATTTTAAAACAATTTGTTGGCGCAAATATAAAAACCTTTTTTTGAGTTTTCCAAATTTGAGGCTTTACGATTTGAAAATTTTTATTTTATAAATATGTTATTCACTGGAACAAATAGCGGTTTTGCATTAAAGATTTATCATTTTGACGTGTAAACGCAACAGAGGTAACAGCGTAATTGTATTCAAAAAAGAGCGCAATGGCATGAAGTTCTAAAAAAAATAGAAAAAAATAGCTTTCAGCGAGAGCAAAAATTTTTGAAAAATGATTTTTTTTGTAAAAAAAAATCATTTTTCAAAAATTTTTGCCCCCGCTACCCTCCCTCTGGCGGCGTGACATTTTCCTAATTATTTAGCACTTAAAGCATTTAGGTAGAGCAAAAAAAAACTTATAAAAAATGCAACAAAAAGTTAACCAAAATCTATTTTATGGCGTATAAAGTAAAGGAAATTTTTTACACCCTGCAAGGCGAAGGCGCTCAAGCGGGTCGTCCTGCTGTATTTTGTCGATTTTCGGGTTGTAATCTCTGGTCTGGCAGGGAAAAAGACCGCGCAACAGCGATTTGCCAATTCTGCGATACGGATTTCAGAGGAACGAATGGAGTCAATGGCGGGGTTTTTCATACCGCCGATTTGCTTGCGCAAACGGTCGCAGCCGCTTGGTTGCCGACAGGCAAAGGCAAGCCCTATGTAGTGTGTACAGGGGGTGAACCCGCGCTCCAATTGGACGATAGGTTGATACATGCTTTTCATCGATACGGTTTAGAAATAGCCATTGAGACCAACGGGACTTTGCCATTGCCTGCGGGCATTGATTGGGTCTGTGTCAGCCCGAAAGCGGGTACTACATTAGTGATAGAGCGCGGACATGAATTGAAATTAGTCTTCCCACAAGCGGGCGCGATGCCCGAAAATTATGAATCGCTGTCTTTCGATAAGTTTTATTTACAACCGATGGATGGCATTTTGCAAGCCGTACATACTCAAATGACGGTCGAATTTTGTTTGAAAAATCCGAAATGGTCTCTCAGTTTGCAAACCCACAAAATATTGAATATCCCGTAATCACGCGCCCGTTTAGGCAATGTTGCCATGGTCTAAACGGGTAGGATTCCTATTTGACATGATTTTTACAGACAATATGTTCGTTTCTTTCCTGCTCTGTATCTACTCTTATACAGTCTCTTTTGAAATACAGGACAAATATGATATGTTTATTTACAATATCTAATATATTAACGGTTAATTTTTTAAATATTAACTTTTAATTAACATTACATTTTTTTTATAAGTAAAATGGGTCGTGTGAGTCGTATAGCCTAAATTATGGATGGTAAACACGACTGCGTTCAAGTTTAATATCGCTAAACTTTCACGGATTGAAAACCAAAAATGATTTATGTTTTAGATACCCATTTTTTGGTACATACCTTAATTCGCAATAACTTATCTATTCAAACTCAATATCTTAATTTCCACCCTTTGATTTTGTTTTCTGCCTTCGGGCGTGCTGTCATTGGCAATATGCTTGTGTTTTCCATAACCTTTTGCCTGCATTCGGCTGCCTTCAATCCCCTTATTGACGAAATAATCTCGGACAGCATTTGCCCGATTGGTCGAAAGGACATCACAATATTTATCATCGCCATTGCCATTGGTATGCCCGCCAATTTCAATCGTCATATTCGGATTCGCGCTCAACAATTCATAAACCTCATCCAAGGACGTGAATGAAGACGGATTGATGGTAAAATCCCCCCCATCAAATTGCAATTTCTGAATTTTAATCAATTGCCCTTCTTTCAACACTTTTTCAGGTTTGGGGTCAGGCTGTTTGACGGGTTTTGGCACTTCGATAGGCGGTGTAAACGGTACATCTGCCACCACAATATCAGGGTCTATTGGCTTTGGTTTTGCCTTTGTGGTATCCGTCCTTTTGATAGGCTGTGTTGGAGGAAGCGGCTTCGGTTTTTTCGGCGGCTCTACGGAAGCAACAACGGTCGGTTGAGGCTTTTGTTCGCAGGGCGTAGGCACTAAATCCGATGCATTATCCACCAAAACATTCCCATTATACGGAAATAAAGTCGGCATTTTATAAAAAGCCTCAATCATAATGTAACTATAATTGGCTTTGGGTTTCAAACGGAAGGTATAAGTTTTCCAAGTCCCATTTTCAATTGGCTCACTATCCGCCAAATTTTCATCTTTGCCGCAATACGTGTTGCCGCCCCAAATGCGTACAATCGCAGGAGTCACATAATTGACATCTTTATTGGTCATTTTGCTCTTGCTGACGTACAATTCGGATTTAGAAAGTTGCAAACTAAATTGGTAACATTGCCCTTTTTGCAACGGGATTTTCAAACGCTGCCCAACCGCTTCCCAAGTATTATTGTCACGGACGACCAAACCGAGATAGGTTTTCCCATCTTTTGGCGGTTTGGAGACTTGAAATTGCGCATTCGGCTGCACGTCAGGGGCAGATTCGGAGGCGAAACCACAATCGTACCACCCCGCAGGCGTATGTGCAGGCTGCGGAAAATCTTCAAAAGAAGGGTTATCCAACTTAATCGTTTGTTGGGCAACCAAACTGAATGGGGCAAGCCCTGTAAGCAATAAGCTACATTGCAGAAAACGCTTTATCATGATTATTAATGATTAAATCATTGATAATAAATATTTTAAAAAAAGCATCGCTCTTGTTATGGCAAGATGCAACGGTCTTTTGAAATCGATATAGGTGCTTGCGCACCCTTGCATAGAGACTTCAATTCGCTTTTTTGTAACTTAAATGCCTATGCAAGTTTTAAACCATTTCTTTTAAACGTTGGAAATGCGTTTTTTTGTGTTTGCTGTGTTAGAAAATTTTAATTGAAGATATTGATTAATTCGCTTCACTAATCCCGCACCTTCATAAATTAATCCTGTATAAACTTGTACCAAATCTGCGCCTGCTTCGATTTTTTCCTGTGCATCCGCGCCTGATTGAATCCCACCCACTCCAATAAGCACTATTTTTCGCTGCGCATGCGTCCGCAAATACCGAATCACTGCCGTAGAACGTGCTTTTACAGGTTGTCCACTCAATCCGCCCATTCCGATTTGTTGTATAAAGTCTGGATTTTCGCGCAAAGGTTGTCTTGCAATCGTCGTATTCGTCGCAATGATGCCTGACAATTGCGTTGTTTCTACAATATCTAAAATGTCATCTAATTGTGTATCGGTTAAATCGGGTGCGATTTTCAATAAAATGGGTTTTGGATTGGGTTTCAACTGATTTTTTTGTTGAATGGCTTGCAGCAAATGCAACAAGGGTTCTTTATCCTGCAACGCTCGCAAATCAGGCGTATTCGGCGAACTGACATTCAAGACAAAATAATCGGCGTATTCAAATAAGGTTTCAAAACAATATAAATAATCATCCGCCGCATTTTCATTGGGCGTAACCTTGTTTTTGCCAATATTAATTCCGATAATAGGCGATTGAGCCGTTTTTGTGTAATTTTTTAAACGCAATGCTAACGTATCTGCCCCTTCATTATTGAAACCCATGCGATTAATCAAGGCTTCCGAATCGGGCAGGCGAAACAAACGCGGTTGCGGATTCCCGTCTTGTGGGCGCGGCGTGACCGTCCCAATTTCGATGTGTCCAAAACCCAATGCCGCCATATCTGCAAAATACTTGCCGTCTTTATCAAAGCCCGCCGCCAAACCAACAGGATTCGCAAAGGTCAAACCCATGACTTGCCGTTCCAACGTTGTATCCTCTATATGAAATGTTTTTTTGAACAAAAACCGCATCATCGGTATTCGTAAAGCAAACCGCAAAGTCCGCATGGTATATTGATGCGCCACTTCGGGCGAAAGGCGAAATAAGAATGGTTTTAAGATTGAGTACATCGATTCAATAAGGCTGTTAAAAAAGAGCGCAAAGATACGCAATTAGGATACAATTGGAACGCGGATGACGCGGATGGAGCAGATTTACGCAGATTTTTTATTTTAGACGAAATAATAAAACATCTGTGTAAATCCGACCAATCTGCGTTCCAATTATACTTTGCGCACGATACTTTTGCGATACAATGGAAACATGGATTGTGCGGATTTGCACGGATTTTTTTTAAATTCATTCTGCCAGACTAAGTAAAATCAAAAAAATCCGTGCAAATTCGCCCAATCCGTGTCATCCGTGTTCCCATTGTATTGCAAAAGCACCCGACGCAAAGTATATATATAATTTTAAAATAAAATAAAAATTGCATAATGACAAAATTCACAAAATTTTAAATTAAAAGATACAAGTTTTGACAAACTTTAATAGATTTGCGACATTTTAGACCCGTTTTATTTTAGGTTACAAACAAAATTAATCATACGATACCATGCAAACCACTACACCACCTATTCAATTGCCTCCCGTTTACAGCCAATTGATGCAACATGCTATTTTTCCGCAAGTTACACATGATGAAATAGCAAGATATAATTTTTTAGCTAATTTAAACAAACATTTAGCAACGGTCATTGCGCCTGCAAATGCTGTAGCGTTTGAAAAACGGGTGCGTCCTGCCTTCCAACGAAAGCAAAAACGGGATTTTGATTCCCGCGAAGAGGTCAAAACAGCGATGCAGCGCGACCCACAATATCAAACTTGGAGTGCGCTTCGCCGTTCAACAATGGAAATGCGCCAACAAGCAGGTCGAAGTTTGGTATTGCGCCAAGCAGAAACATTAGCGAATCGCGCTCAGGATTTAAATGCACAATCGCCCAACACGTTGATTTTGAATCCTACGGTGAAAGTCCCACATTACCTTGCTGTGATGGATAATCATTGTATGCCCGGAAGTTATCATACAGAACTCCTTGATAAGGACGTAAGTGCAGCCGCAAATTACGATTCGGGTATTTTTGTAACGACTGCGGGCGGTTTGGGCAAACTCTCCGATGGCGGTGGCAAAGCCATTGCTCAATATGTCAAAACGCATTTTCCCACTTTCGCGCCCAAGCGCATTTTAGACATCGGTTGTGGATTGGGGCATAATACGTTGCCGATTGCGCAAGCGTTTCCAGAGGCGGAGGTGATTGGCATTGATATTGCCGCGCCGATGTTGCGTTATGGACATGCGCGGATGGTGGCATTGGGCATTCAAAATGTAAAATTCATCCAAGCCGATGCGCAATTCACTGATTTTAAAACAGAAAGTTTTGATTGGATTCAATCCACGATGTTTTTACATGAAACGTCGTTTCGAGCGATGTACGGGATTGGTAGAGAAATACATAGATTATTGAAAATCAATGGCTTAACACTGAATATTGAACAACCACAATATTCGCCAGACATGCCTTTATTTGAACAATTTATCCGAGATTGGGACGCGTATCATAATAATGAACCGTTTTGGGGCAAAATGCACGATATAGATGTCCGAACTTGGATGTCCGATTGTGGTTTTAAAAAAGACAAAATGTTGCAATTTGGCGCACGCGCCGTCAATGATAATGAAGACCATACTAAACCGCGATTGCCCGAAATCGAAGATCATGGGCGTTCTGCGGTTTGGAATGTTTTCGGGGCGTGGAAATCAGCATGTGTTAGGGAAGGCGGGTAAATTGGAACGCGGATTGGGCGGATTTTCACGGATTTTTTAGTTTTAAGCAATTGGACAGAAATAAGCTATCAAAATGTAAATAATTGGAAATCAGCAAATTAAGTTGCGTCAAGTTTTAAACGGCTACGGCATTCGTTATGATTTTAGCAATTTCCGCTTTGGAAATTTTTGAAATAGGATGCTTATGATTTGAAAGATAAAAAGGATGTTTTTAGTTAAAATTTGCGCTTTTCAACTGAAAATATCCTTAAAATCCTTGAAATCATCAGCATCCTATTTCAAGAATTTTCCAAAGCGGAAATTGCTGTTATGATTTTATTTAATTTAAAACCAATTGATTATGAATGACATCATTTTAGCTTCCAATAAAAGTAAAGGCAAACGACCTTATTTTTTCGATGATGCGGCGGTTGAACGCGTTTTGAATATCACGATGGCAGTGGCGCAAGAATTGGCAGTTACGCGGGAGCGTTTAGATACGTTGGAAAGACTCTTGGAAAAAAAAGGGATTATCTATCCTGTTGATATTGAATCGTTTACGCCCAATGAAGCGCAAGCTGAAGCTCGACAACGAGCGCATGCAACGTATATCGCACGGATTTTGCGCATCGTACAACAAGAAGTGGAAGCGATTCGGCAAGACGCGGCTTCCAATCGAAGTATGGAGGATATTGCGGAAGAATTAGGTCAATCTTAAAAAAACTATGGTTTCAATCATCGGAACGGGTAATGTAGCGCATCATTTGGCAAAACGATTGCATCAAAAAGGCATTCTTATCGACCAAATTTATGGGCGTAATCCGCAAATAACTCAAGATTTAGCGCAAATTGTGGGCGCAAAACCACTGTTGAAGCCATCTGAATGGTTGCGCACGACGCGTGTGTGTATTGTTGCAGTGTCAGACCTTGCGATTGCAGACCTTGCAGCGACTTTCGCGCCCTTTATCGCGCCTGAAACTTGGGTCGTGCATACTTCTGGCACAACGCCTTCAACGGTTTTTAAACCTTTTTTTAAAAATTTTGGTTCGTTGTATCCATTTCAGACGTTTTCATTGGGGCGAGAGCTTGATTTTGAAAAAATTCCTATTTTTGTGAATGCGAATCATGTAGAAGGTTTGATTATTTTAAAAAAAATCGCACATCATATGAGTTCAAAAGTGTATGAGTTGCCTGATGAAAAAAGAGTGGCTTTACACATTGCGGGCGTTTTGGCGAATAATTTTACCAATCATTTATTGCAAATCACTCAAAATGTTTTAGCAATGGAGGATTTGCCTTTTGAAATTATTTTGCCTTTATTGGAAGAAACCGTTGCCAAAGTGCAACACGCACCGCCTCATGCGATGCAAACGGGTCCCGCTAAACGCGGCGATTTTAATACGATTCGACAACATGCAACGTATTTAAAAAAGTTGCCTGTTGTACAACAGGCTGTTTATAAAACATTGACAGACAGCCTTTTACAAGAATTTAAACACGTCCATTCGCATTAATTCAGTCGTTTCTGCTTTGGAAAATTTTTGAAATAGGATACTGATGATTTGAAGGATTGCAAGGATGTTTGAACGGATCCTTTGCGTTTTTTAACTAAAAACATCCTTCCAATCTTTGAAATCATAAGCATCCTATTTCAACAATTTTCCAAAGCGGAAACGACTGAAATTATAAAATCGCCAATATGGTTGCAAATACCACCACCACCGTTATCATCCCGTACATAAAAACGTTGTAACAATACGTCAATAATTTATATTTTTGCGCCAAGACTTTCCCTAAAAAATACAAATCGCGGGTCATCGAAGCATATTGAAAATCAGGGTCATTAATCATTTCATTCATACCCCATTGATACTCTTCGAGTTTCATATTAAAAAAATTCCCAAAGAATAATAAATTCGATTTTTTTGCCTCAATATCCGCTTTGGTTACGGTTCCCGTTGTGATTTTAGGGCGCGTACTCAATGTTGCAAAAATGATGGCGGTGAGCGAAACCAACAATAAAAGGACAGTCGGAATCAATAATTTGGGGTCTGTTTTGACGCGCGGCACTAAATTCGACAGCGTTATCGAAATCATAATCGTATTGATGCTCAACATCAAATTCGCTTTATGGTCTGCCTGCGCACTGAGGTTGTTATGCGTATTATACGTTGTGCGATACATGGTTTCTACGCCCCGTCCGAGCCGCAATTGTTTGACTTCTTGCTCATTTTTCTTGGCAACGGCTTTCCATTTTTTATGTTTTTCACGTTCTTTTTCTTTGGCTTGGATGATAACATCATCAGGCGTGAGGGCTTCATTCGGATTTAAACGCTCTTTTTGTTTATGCAATTTTGAAATATGTTTCATTTTGCGGTCTTCAAAAAGCTCTTTTGCAATGAGGGTGTGATAGTTATGATTTAAAATAAAATTTAATTCAAAATCAATCCATTCACTTTCGGTCATATTCTTATCTTGGCATAAACGCAATTCTTCTCGCAAAGAAGCGCACCTTTTCCAATACGTTTTTTCTCCGAGATGGCTCAAATCCGCATCACAAATAATTTGTTCAAACAAATTATTGGGTTTTTGCGGCATTTTAGTTGCTCGAATGCAGCCACAGACCAAATCTATATCCGCTTGCGATACGCCTTTTTGTTTTAAAAAATCGGTCGCGTACAAACAACCGCGTTCTTCATGGTCAACAGCACCTTTATCATAGCCCATATCGTGAAACCATGCCGCGACTGCCATCAAATCCACTTGATGGTCTGCCAATTGCAATGTTTCTGCAATATGAATGCAGATATGAACCACATTCCGCGTATGATGAATGTCGTGATAAGCATATTTTGCTGGGATTTTGGCAGCAATAAAATCCGTTACAAACGGTTCTGCGGCAGCCGATAGGGACATTTGTTCCGTCACAAGATGGGTTTTTAAAATTTTTTGTTGAAAATTGGATGCAAATTAGAACCTATACATTTCCTAAATAACTTGTTAAAATAAACTTGCGTCAAGTTGAAACTTGACGCAAGTTTATTTTAACAAATCATTTAGGAAATGCATATTATCGAAATTCCTATTCGCTAAGACTAAAACGGCGGATGAGCCACCTTTTTTAAGATGACTTTTGGTTTAGGTGCTGAAACATTTCATCGACCCATCCAACCGCCATCCACTGTCACCACCGTTCCATGAACGTAATTCGACGCTGCTGAAGCTAAAAAAACAGTGACCCCTTTAAAATCCGCAGGTTCGCCCCAACGACCTGCGGGGATGCGCTCTAAAATTGATTTTGCCCGATTCGAGTCGTTGCGCAAGGCTTCCGTATTATCTGTTGCGATGTATCCCGGCGCAATCGCATTAACATTAATGCCTTTTGCAGCCCACTCATTCGCAAAGGCTTTGACCAAACTACCCAAAGCACCTTTACTCGCTGCGTAACTTGGTACATTAATTCCACCTTGAAAAGTCAATAAAGAAGCCGTAAAAATGATTTTACCGCTGCCTCGCACTATCATGCTTTTGCCAACTTCGCGGGAAAGGATAAACGGAGCGTTTAGATTAACATTCAATACATTATCCCACATTTCGTCGGGATGTTCGGCGACGGGAGCGCGTAAAATCGTCCCTGCATTGTTCACTAAAATATCAATTGCCGCAAAATCTTTACGCAGTTGTGTAATGAACGCATATAAACTTTCTCTATTGGAAAAATCAGTTTGATACGCCCAAAATTTGCGTCCGTAACTTTCTACTGCCTTCGCTACCGCACTGTTTGATGCCTCCAAAGATGCCGAAACACCTATAATATCAGCACCTGCTTCTGCTAAGGCTTCCGCCATGGCTTTGCCAATACCTCTTTTGCAACCAGTTACGAGTGCGATTTTGCCTGTTAAATCAAAATATTTCATTTAAAATATTATATTTTTTGAAATTCAAATCAATTACGCTTCTTCCGCCTCCATACTCCACTGTTCTGGAGAACGCCACAAACTCGATAACAACAATTGACGCATAAAATAGAACTCTTTGGGCAGTTTATCATACATGCGTTCAAACAATTCTTGGTGTCCGACCAATTCATTTTTCCATTCTTCGCGGTCAATCGTCATCAATTGTTCAAATTGTTGTGGGGTGAAATCTGAACCCGTCCAATCCATGTTTTCATAACGCGGCATCCAACCAATCGGACTTTCGACCGCACACGCCCGTCCGCGCACGCGTTCAATCACCCATTTTAAAACCCGCATATTATCGCCAAAACCTGGCCACAAAAACGCTCCATTTTCATCTTTTCTAAACCAATTCACACTGAATAAACGCGGTGGACTCTGCAAATTGCGCCCAAAATTGAGCCAATGATTGAAATAATCTGCCATATGATACCCGCAAAAAGGCAACATCGCAAAAGGGTCACGGCGTACTTTGCCGACTTCGCCAAAAGCCGCCGCCGTGGTTTCAGAACCCATCGTCGCCCCCATATACACCCCAAAATTCCAATTAAACGCTTGATAAACCAATGGAACAGTCGTACTCCGACGACCGCCCATGATAAACGCTCGTATCCGAACCCCATTTGGGTCTTCCCAGCGCGGGTCAATCACTGGATTTTGATACGCAGGCGCGGTAAAACGCGCATTCGGATGCGCCGCAGGTTTGCCACTTGCTTTATCATAAGGTTTGCCATGCCAATCCGTCATCCCATCAGGCACATTTTTGGTCATGCCTTCCCACCAAACATCGTTATCGGCAGTAATCGCCACATTGGTAAAAATCGTGTTTGCCCGAATCGTCGTCATGGCATTGGGATTCGTCTTCTCATTCGTCCCTGGGGCAACCCCAAAATAACCCGCTTCTGGATTAATGGCGTATAATCTCCCATCTTCACGCGGTTTCAACCAAGCAATATCGTCTCCAACGGTCGTAATTTTCCAACCTTTAAAACTTTTCGGGGGTATCAACATCGCAAAATTGGTCTTCCCACACGCGCTCGGAAACGCTGCTGCGATATACGTTTTCTCGCCTTTCGGACTTTCCGCGCCCAAAATCAACATGTGTTCCGCCAACCAACCTTCTTCACTCGCCATACTCGAAGCAATCCGCAACGCAAAACATTTCTTACCTAACAACGCATTGCCGCCATAACCAGAGCCATAAGACACAATCGAACGCTCCTCTGGATAATGCACAATATATTTCACCGTCGGATTACAAGGCCATTTAGAATCTTGCGCACCCGCCGCCAAAGGCGCACCGACCGTATGGACACATTTGACAAAATCGCCCGAATCGCCCAAAACGTTCAAGGCTTGCTGCCCCATCCGCGTCATAATCTTCATATTGATGACGACATATTCAGAATCCGTAATTTGAACGCCAATGTGTGACAACGCCGAACCAATCGGACCCATACTAAATGGGATAACATACATCGTCCGCCCCTTCATGCAGCCCGCCAAAAGAGGAGTCAATATATTTTTCATATCTTTGGGATGCACCCAATTGTTGGTCGGACCCGCGTCTTCCTTGCGCAAACTGCAAATATAAGTACGGTCTTCCACCCGCGCCACATCGCTTGGGTCTGAGAAACAAGCAAAACTATTGGGTCTTTTGGCAGGATTTAAACGAATAAAAGTCCCTTTTTCAACCAATTGTTGACAAAGAGCGTTGTATTCTGCGTCGGAACCGTCGCAAAGATGAATGGATTCGGGTTGACATTGAGTAGCCATGTCGGTTATCCATTGTTGGAGTGCCGCGTGTGGCAGGCTTTCCAAAACGTTCATAACAAATTTGATTTTATTTGATAAAAAAGTGGAGCGTGTCGCGTCAAGTGGCACGCAAAATGAAATCTGAGGATTACAAGCGCAAAAATACAACAAATTTTTAATAAATCTTGATACTTGCTTTCTAAAATGTCTTGATATTGTCGTATTTTGCGCTTAAAATTTAAAGGATGAATCCAATGGTTGCCGTGATGATCGAATTATAGTGTCTTAAAATTAAAGGTCGGCGAGGTTGCAACCCTATCCATTACCCACAGAA
>JAAFJT010000067.1 GCA_013298955.1 Chitinophagales bacterium | reverse complement strand
TGCCCATCAAGTAATAACCGCCATCTTCACAAGCACCTAAGACATAGGCGTACTTTTTCAAAGCATCTAAACCATCGGTCAATAACTTCGGAGTCAAGGTTGGGCAATCACTGCCAATAATCATTGCGTTATCCGCCGTTTCAAAAACCGTTTGAAAAGCATGCTGCATCCGCGCACCTAAATCTTTGCCGATTTGTAAATGTTTTATAAACAATTGATTATCAAAATCATCTGTATCATTTATAAAATCGTCATAAAACAAATGTAACGCTACTCCCCTACTCAGCGACAAAACCACCGTCCGCGTTATCACCAATAATTGTTGATAAATGGACAATGCTTTTTCATTGCCCACCGTTTGCGCCAAGCGCGTTTTGACACGCCCTAATTGTGGGTTTTTGATGAAAATAATCAAGGCATTTTTCATAAAGAGTTGATTTTAAATCAAATGATTGCCAAAGATACTAAAAAAGAGCGAAAGAAATACATCTTTCGCTCTTTTTTGCGCAAAACTTGCGGCAAGTTTGAAACTTGCCGCAAGTTGTATTTTACAAAAACTATTGTACCATTTTCAAACTGCGCTCTACAAAGGCAGATAAATCGGTGCCTGTCAACATGCCTTGATTCAACAATGCCAAATCATATAAATGACGCGCCAATGCTTCATCATTGGTTTTCAACATTTTATCTGCAATTATCGGGTGGTTGGTGTTCACAATCACTTGATAATCATTGCCAAAATCGCCCCAACTGTTTTGTCCAGACATTTTTTGCATCTCCTTCATGCGGCGCATCCACTCGTTTTTCACGATTTGGACAGGCGCGGATTCTGGCGATAACGGTTTCAATTCCACTTTGGCAGCAGCCTCATTTTTCAACAAAGTCGTGAAAACTTCTTTTACCTGATTTTGCTCGGTTTCGCTCAAAACCGATATTTTTTTGTCTTCTTTCGCCACTACATTGTCCATCGTGTCGGAATCGACCCGCGCAAACCGTATTTTTTGTTGATTTTTCATCTCCAAGTGTTGGAAAAAATGATTGTCAATATAACTATCATAATTCAACACATCATACCCATACGTTTTCGCCTCTTTCACATAACTATCTTGCGCTTTGTAATCCGAAGCATAGATAAAGACAATATCGCCATCTTTATTCGTCTGCAAAGGCTTCACTTTTTCTTGATATTCTTCCACCGTAAAGCGTTGTTTATCAATGTTTTCCAACAAAACAAACGGGAAAGCCCGTTCATGGAATTTTTCATCGGACAACATGCCATACTTGATAAAAACTGCTATATCTTTCCACTTGGTTTCAAAATCTTCGCGATTGTTTTTAAACAATTCGTTTAATTTATCAGCCACTTTACGCGTAATATACGTTGTAATTTTCTTTACTTCCTTGTCCGATTGCAAATAACTCCGCGAAACGTTCAACGGAATATCGGGCGAATCAATCACACCATGTAATAAAGTCAAATATTCAGGCAAAATATCGCGGACATTATCGGTCACATAAACTTGATTTGAATATAATTGAACTTTATTGCGTTCCAAATCCAATCGACCATTGTGTTGCGGGAAATACAAAACACCTGTCAAATTAAAAGGATAATCAATATTTAAATGCACCCAAAACAACGGGTCTGGACTCGCAGGATGGATTTCTTTATAGAAATTTTTATAATCTTCATCGGTCAATTCCGCAGGTGCTTTTTTCCAAAGGGGCGAAACATTATTCACTAAAGTATTAAATTCGCCTGCTTTTTCCCCTGCGTCTTCATTTTCAGCATCCGCTTCTACGTCCGCATCTGCGGGTTTTTCGATTTTATCTTCTTCGGTACGTGAATCGTAATGGATTGGAATCGGCAAAAATTTACAATATTTATTCAATAAATCTGAAATTTTTGATTTTTCCAAATATTCTTCCGCATCAGGCGCAATATGTAAAATAATATCGGTACCGCGTTCTGCTCTATCCGCAGGTTCAATCGTATAATGCGGCGTACCATCACAACTCCACCGCCAAGCATCCGCATTTTTCTTATAAGAACGCGTCACTACTTCCACTTTCGCCGCCACCATGAAGGCTGAGTAAAAACCCAATCCAAAATGACCAATCATCGTCGTTTCGCCCTTATATTTCTCCAAAAACTCGGTCGCGCCCGAAAAAGCGACATCATTTAAATATTTTTCGAGTTCTGCCTGCGTCATCCCGATACCTTTATCCGAAATCGTGACCGTTTTCGCCGCCGTATCGACCTTGATTTGAATCGACAAATCGCTTAATTCTTCATGCAAATCGCCGCGTCTCGCCAAAGTTTGGATTTTAGAAGTCGCATCGACTGCATTCGAGACCAATTCGCGTAAAAAAATTTCTTGGTCTGAATAGAGGAATTTTTTAATAATCGGAAAAATGTTTTCCGTTTTTACAGAGATATTACCTTGTATCATGTTAAAAATAATTTTTTTTTTAGACAAATGAATGTGTTTCGGGCGTTCAAATGTCATACCACCTCGAAAAAGCCTGTCAAATTGACCGATTTTGTAAAAAATGTCATATTATTGCGCTCTTTTTGAACTTAAATCAATTGTTATGCAAACTATTAAAACCATTATTTTCGATTTAGGCGGAGTCCTAATTGATTGGAATCCTGAATATGTTTTCAAAGATTTGATACCAGATGTTGCCAAACGCCGTTTTTTCTTTGAAAACGTCTGTACCCATGAGTGGAATGTGGAACAAGATGCAGGACGCACCATTCAAGCCGCTACCGAAACAAAAGTACAACAATTCCCAACTTGGGAAAATGAAATTCGGGCATATTATGGGCAATGGCAAGCAATGTTGGGCGGACCTATTCCAGAAACGGTTGAAATTTTAAAAAAAGTAATAGCAACCAACCAATATCAAGTATTGGCATTAACCAATTGGTCTGCCGAAACCTTTCCTGTCGCACTTGGCTTATACGATTTTTTGCATTGGTTTGAAGGCATTGTCGTCAGTGGCACTGAAAAAACGCGAAAACCGTTTCCAACGATTTATCAAACTTTATTAACGCGCTACACTGTAACAGCCGAAAATGCTGTTTTTATTGATGATAGTTTGGCAAATGTAAAAGGAGGAGAAGCAGTTGGTATTCACGGCATTCAGTTCCATTCGCCTGAACAATTAAAAAAAGATTTATATGCGTTAGGTATTCATTTTTAAATAAATGACCTTCTTGTGTGAATCAAAAACACCTTAAAAAAGGTGTTTTTGATTTCAATAGATTTGTCATTATAGAGGAACTTCATCTCCCGATGTTTGTAAAATTTTTCATTTTTCAAGCATAAAACTTCATTTTTTTTCGCACTATTTTTGAAATTCTTATAACTTTGCTTTACAAAAAGTGTTTTTCAAAAATAATTTGTATCAAAACCAAACATTTTAGGCTTTTAAAAGTCAAAACCTTGTCACAGAAATCATTTTTGTTGTATTTATAATTTCTTAAAATATTTTAACCTTTGCGAAAATGTTCACATTAAACATTAATAACCCAGGCAAAATGACACAATTCTCTGAAAACCTACGCCTTATGCGTAAGTCTTGGCGTTTTAGCCAAGATGAAATCGGGCAAAAATTAGGGTTAAATCGCGGAACCATCTATACGTATGAATCGGGGCAAGTACACCCTTCGGTTGACCTCGTATTTCGATTGGCGCGCATGGCGGGCGTGACCGTAGAACGCCTTTACCTTGCTAAAATGACGAAAGAAGAACTCCCAAACTATCCACATACGGATGCAGAAGGCGGTTTTTTATTCCAATCCACAGGAGGTTCGACTCCAGAAACACCACTCATTAGTTTCCGCATTGACGTAGAAGGGCTGATGCGCCGCCTACAAACCCTTGAGGAACGCTTGGACGCGCTCGAAGATAAAGAGTAGGTTGTTAAGTACCATTCAACTATAAGCCGATTCAATAGGTTTTTCAATCTTTTAATCGGCTTATAGAATTGGTAATCAATGGTTTATATCATTTATTTTGGGGATAAAATGGATAGTGTAGAGGAGTCTGCTATGTCAGCAATTGCTTGTATCTTTTCGGAAACATGACAACATTTAAGGGTTTAAAAGCGTTATTTCAAATAGGCTTTGAAAAAAAATGTTTTTAAATTAACGGATACTGTTATACATGTTACATCATTTTAATCTCAAATCCCTTTTAGGGAGTGCATTATTCTTATTAAGCATCCATAGTTTCACCATACAAAATACGGGAAAATTGACCGTTACCGTCAATAATATTGAAAAACCTGCTGGGGAAGTTCGGGTTGCCCTCTATAATTCTGAAAGTACCTTTTTAGACCCTAAAAAATTTGTCGCTGTTAAATCCATGTCGGTTGGAAATAATACGAGCGTCACCTTAGAATTTTCCAATCTGCCTTATGGCAATTACGCAGTCACGACTTACCATGACATTAATTCCAATCGGAAATTAGACCAAAACGCGCTCGGCATCCCTGACGAACCGTATGATATGACGAATTTAAAGGTCAAATGGCGTAAACCAACCTTTAATGAAGTGAAATTCCCATTCCAAGCTCCACAAAAAACGGTACAATTGCACTTGAAACGGTGGATTGATAGATAAGTCTTAATTCCAGTGCGACCTCACGCAACCTGCTAAAACATTCTACCGTCTTGACAGCAAACGTTTAGATTAACCAACCATTTGTGAATGAATGACCAAGATTTGGCAGCCCTAATTCAAAGTTGCCGCACAGGAGACCGTTCTGGGCAATACAAAATATACAAATTGTTTTATAATTATTGTATGAGTATTGCGACCCGCTACGCCGATTCGTCGTTTGAGGCGGAAGAAATCGTGAATGATGCTTTTTTCAAAGCCTTCACGCGGTTGCACCTGTACGGGGGTGAGCAGTCCTTCAAAGCATGGTTGCGCAAGATAACGGTCAATACATCGATAGATTATTTTCGAGCGCGGCAGCGACAGGCGCATTTAGTGGCATTAACGTCTGCCCCTGACATCGGTGGCGAGATGGATATTATCGAACAATTGACCAAAGAACAAATACTACAATCCGTTAATAAATTGCCTCCTGCGTATCGCACGGTTTTCAATCTCGCTGTGGTTGATTGTTTTACGCATGAAGAAATTGCAGATGCGTTGAATATTTCGGTCGGAACATCGAAATCCAATTTAGCGCGGGCGCGACAAAAGTTAAAAGAAATGTTTTATACGAGCAATCAAAAAATGCAGAAGGGATGAACGATAAAGATTTCGACCAAATTTTTTCGGATAAGTTAAATGAAGAAAGCCTTTTTTCGGGCGCGGACGACAATTGGCAAAAATTGAATTTCCGATTGGATTTGATTCCGCCTGCGGTTGTTGTATCGCCGCCTGCACCACAGGTCATGCCGACCGCGCCGACGATTGGCGGGCATCAAGGTTGGATGTATGCTGCGATGTCTGCGTTGACGGTCGGGAATGTGTGGCTTTGGTTGCAAATGAAGGATGTCAGTCGGCAAAATGAGGGTTTGCAAAAAGCGGTTTCTGCTGTTCAATTGGGGCGCAAAGATACGGTTTATCGAATTGATACCGTTTATCAAAAAGTGTATTTGATTGGTAATCAATCAAATAGTGGCAAATCGGTACCGATTACGCAAGCGGAATATTCAGCATTGAGTGCCGTTTCGACGAAATCTATTGAATCAAAAAGTTTTAAAAATGAAGTTGTTATTGATAGGAAAAATCAACAAAATAATACGCATGCGTCTTTGAATGTGCCACAAGCGAGTTCAAAAACGATTTATTCAAGTCGTAACAATCCGCTTACAGGTACTCAAAAAAGCGAAATGACCAGCCTCACAACGGACAATTGGGGTAATTCGGCTGCGAAAAAAACCGAAATGACTACCCGTACGACGGATAATTGGGATAACTCGGCTGCGAAAAAAAGCGAAATGACTACCCGTACGAGGGATAATTGGGCAAATTCGGCTGCACAAACAAGTGATTTAAAATCAACAAAAAGTGTTGATAAGACAATTGTTACAATCGTTGAAAATAGCATTCCAGTTACAAAAAATATTGATAATTCAAATAATAATGCTTTTGTAACAACGGATGCAAGTCTTCCAAAAGTGGAAAATAATGTCGCAGAACAAAATAATATTTTAAGAAAAGCAACTATTGTATTATTACCTTTGGATTCAAGACCCCTTTCTGAGGTAGCAGCCTTAACAAAAGTGCGAGAACGGATGAGTGTGGCAGATGCAATTGAACCGATTCGGGTTCATAAAAGAAGTCCATTATTTGCAAGTATGAGCATGCCCGAAATCAATCTTGGTTTGGTGGTAGCGGCGGGTTTGCCTGAGCGTAAATCAACAAATGGGATTGGAATCGGTATAGAAGTAGGTTTATCGCAACATTGGTCTTTGATAGCTTCGGGCGAAAAGCATTCTTGGCATTTTGATATGGGTGATAAAGATAATAAGTTTCGGTTGCCACCCGAACCAATGGTGCCAAATGGACACAAGTTGCGGCGGTTAAGGGGCGAGTTTAAAGATGAACGGTTGAGTGTGGGCGCGAAATATGTGTTTTTAACGCATAAAAAATATCGCCCTTATGTCACAGCACAACACGTTTGGAAACACGCGCCCAATTCAATGGTCGATTTTGAATACGAAACCTTAACAGGTGATAATGAAAATTTTAAACAAACCCTTGAAGGGCAATCTTTTACGAATATTTGGCAAGTTGGGTCAGGCGTGACAGGTGATTTGAATCGGCGCATTTCTTGGCATGCAGGTTTAAACTATATGTTTGATTTTAATAAACAACATAGTAATACTGCCCCAATTACGTTGCGCGGTGGCGTATTTTACCGCTTGTAATAAGGTTTGAATTAGGATTTTTAGGATTTTTTAAGATTATTCATAATCCTAAAAAATCCTAAAAATCCTAATTCAAATCATTACTTGGAAGGTGCTATAATAATTTGATGTTTTTCCAAAATATCCATGCCCCGCATTTTTAGAAACAATTGCGCCACTGCCAAAACATCTTTTTCGCAATAAACCGAAATTCGTTTCAAATTCTGCTCCTGATAATACACCCGCGCCACTTCCGAACCATCAATATCGTCCTTCGGTGACGGGAATCCAAACACCGCCGCCAACAATTTCAAAGACGTGTATGATTTGTTATCTCCAAATTTCCACAATTCGAGGGTATCCAACAAGTGTTTGGTCTCCCAAGGCTTCTTGCCCGAGATGTCGAGCATGCGCGGAAACTTGACTTTATGAATCATCATGCGCCGACACAAGAACGGAATATCAAATTCTTTAATATTATGACCACACAAAAAGTGTCGTTCAGGAAAATTAAAATATTTGTTTAATAATTCAACAAAACCATTCAACAATACCTTTTCATCATCATCCGCAAACGATTTGAGGCGAATCGTCAACTCATGCGTGTCCTTGTTGCGGGCAACAAAACCGACGCTGATACAAATGATTTTACCAAACTCGGCAAACATGCCTGCTTTTTCATACGCGCCTTCGATTTCGTCGAAAGTGAGGGGTTCATCATACTTTTTGAGGATGGCGCGGGCTTTCAAACCCCAAAGGTATTTGAAATTTTCGTCCAAATCATCAAATTTGGCATGTCCGGGAACGGTCTCAATATCCAAAAAGAGGATATTGGTGATGTCTATGCTGTCAATCATCTTTATAAATTAAAAATTATTTGAAAACCTTTATTATAATGAAAAGTATTTTTATATGCAAATAATTGAATTTTCATATTTTATACATTTTAATTATGCAAATAATTATTTTTGAACCTCAAAAATGCGATTCACCGCAAAGTTAGCAGATTTGACTTAGTTTTGGCAAAAATTTTTAGTAACCATAAATTTGTATAACATCTTTATTTAAAACAAATAATTTATTTTTTTGAATCCTAAACGCTTGTCCGCCTTGCGCTGCTTGGGGCAAAGGTAGTGTTTTTTTCAAACGAATTGTTGCATTATATTTTACCAGTTCGTTATTTTCCATAAAATACAAATGATTATCAAAGATTTGAAAAGAGCCTTTCCAAGAAATTGCCCAATCTGCGATGAATTGTCCAAAAATATCATAGGTTTTCAATCCTTGATGGGTTTTTAAATACAAAATGTTATCTTGAACGCCCATCCAAGTCGGCGGCGCGGGTAAACGGAGATATTGATGATTCGACGTATTTTGAGGCAAGCTGATTTGCCATTTTTTCAATTGGGCATCTGCGGCATCATAAAGCCAGATTTCAGAACGGTCTGAAACCGTGATTGCCGATACTTGTTGAATGCCCATATCATACAAAGCGTGTTTGCTTGCAATAGTTAATTGTTTATCCAAAAGTGTAATTTGTTGATAATCATCATAATATAGCATGATTTGAAAAGGATTTTCAACTGCGACGGATTTCAAATGTCCTGCTTTTTTATCTGAAAAACGGGCAGTGATATTGCCCAAAGTGTCGTAACGCAATAATTCATTATCATTGGTGACAACATAGATATTGTATAACGCATCAGTCGTAAAGTATTGACAATCAATATTTTCTATGGTATAAACGCGATAAAGGGATTGCCCACCTATTGAATTTAAATAAAAAAATAAAATGAATATTGAAATAGCTATTTTTAACATGGTAAAAATTTATTTAATTACTGACAAATATAGCTCAAATTGGAACACCGATTGGGAGTCATTTCGATATTTTTAAAACATATATTGATAGTTTATATATTTTAGTTATCTCATTTCTTAGTACATGCCCCAAAAAATGTGAGTGCTGGATGTAATGAGGTAACGTTTAAATAAAAAAATCGCGCTGAATACCTAAGTATCAGCGCGATTTTTATATCTAAAACGTTTTAAATCATTTATTTATCCCAGAAAACGCGAACAGTCATATCCGCTTTTTGCTTTGGTGCATTTGGATTTAAATCAATTTCAGATTGTGGGTAAAACAAAGAACGCGGTGTTGTCGGCACTAATGCATTCACAGGAGCTGCGATTGTAGGGAAACCCGTTCTGCGCCAATCCGTCCAAGGCTCCATGACGACTCCAAAATTGGCTACAAATTTCTCTTCCATGATTTTTTTAACCATTTCCGATTCCGTACCCGTTAAAGTCCCGTTTGTACCTGTATTGATATAGGCTTCTGCTGCTGCTGCGGTTACGCCCGCTTGCGACATCGATGCGCGAATGCCACTGCGGAAAAACGAATCCGCCGCAATACCGCCAATCGCTGCACCACCTAAAACAGCCGCTTCTGCGCGGATAAATTGCAATTCTGCATAGGTCATCATCCGAGTTGGAGCCGTTCCATTATAACCATAAGCATTAAAAGCAATGGAACCATCTGCTAAAGCAGTTGCTGTACTTGTAGTATCGCCGCGCAAAAAGATGTGTGGCCGAGAATATTTTTGGTTAGGAGACGCATCACCGCCTTTTGCACCTTTGTATTGACCACTAAACAAGGGGAACGCCGTGAAATAACGCGGACGACGCGGATCCACTTTCGTATTCATCATATCCACTATCGTAGCATTGGCAAATATCTGGTTCGCACGGTCTAATTCAAATTGGTGAATTGGATTTTGCTGACGCGCTACATTGACAAAAGGCATTTGAAAATTATCTGCGATGGAAGTCATAACAGTACCGCCAGATAAGGCAACGATTTTGCTCACTGCATTGGCTTTATCCACTTTGCTTGTGTGCAACCAAAGGCGCATTTTAAGCACATTGGCAAAAGCCTCCCATTTTGATTTGCTTGCCGCCCATGCACCTGTGTAAATGGTTGAATTGGTGCCGGGTTGTTTGACCGAAACTGTATTTTTAACATCTGCAATACCTTCATCTATCATCGCAATCAAAGCAGGATAGATAGCGGTGCCATCATCAAATTTGGGTTTCGTATTTTCGGTGAATTTCAATGCTTCTGAATACGGCGCATTGCCCCAAGCATCCACAATCAATGAATAAGCATATGCTTTCATGATTTTAGCACAACCTGCGTAATTGGGGCTATTATCTTTTGCTGCTTTTTGAATCACTAATTCCAAATCAGATAAAATAGTGGAATACAATAAGTTCCAAACATTATTCACATCCGAACCTGCAATATTATAGCGTTCATACTCTTGGGTTTGAGTGATTGCGCCTGCTCCTTGACCCGAATATTGTTGGGTCAAAAGGGCTGAATAGCGTTGCAAATCACTCCCTGCAAAAAAACCTAAAGAAGTTGTTGCCGAAGTGAAAAGTTGCTCAATTGGTGCGTCTTTCACCGCATTTGGGTCTGTGTTGACATCCAAAAACTGCTTGCACGAGACCGCAGGCAACATCAACGCACTCACTAAAACGGAATATTTTAAAAATCCTCTCAGATTCATATTATTTGAATTTTTTTTTGAATAAAAAATAATGAGTCAAAGGTTTGAATTACTATTTTTAAAATAGCCATTCAAACCTTTTGCCTTAGAATGTTGCTTTTACATTGAAACCCATGGATTTCGTTTGCGGCAACGCATTAAATTCCAAACCTTGTGCATTATTCACACCCAAAACATTTTGTTCTGGGTCTAAGTGCGGGTAGCCGGGTGCGCTCAAATACAAATTCCGTCCAAAAAAGCCTACTGAAATCGCTCCAATAAAGGTATTTTTGAAGAAAGCGGTTGGCACATCATAATTGATGCTCAACTCGCGCACTCTAAACCAATCCGTTTTGTAGATGAACCCTTTTGCAGCAACATATTTACCTGCATTGCCCCAGTATTGTTCTGCGGTAATCATAATATCATTCACAGAACCGTCTGCTTTCACCGCATCGAACTTATAAACTTTGGCAGGTGCGCCAGTAGCATCT
Organism: Chitinophagales bacterium; assembly: GCA_013298955.1. Classification (GTDB taxonomy): domain Bacteria; phylum Bacteroidota; class Bacteroidia; order Chitinophagales; family Saprospiraceae; genus JAAFJT01. Next base: position 11,475 of record JAAFJT010000067.1, on the reverse strand, counting down.
AACCGTTCTACTGCTGCTGTTTCAGCCACCGCTCCTTGCCGTTGCAAATCCGCGATATTTCTGGAATAGATGTCACCACCATTTTTAATATCCAACAAAACACTCAACGATAAACCTTTGTAAGAAAAATTATTCGCAATACCCAATAAATAATTTGGATTTGGGTTGCCAATTTTAATCACATTCGCAGTGGGCGTAGGCAAACCATTCGCCCCGACAATCATTTTGCCATTCGCGTCGCGATTGTAATCATTACCATAGATTTGTCCATACTCATCGCCCGCTACCAAACGGATATTAGGCGTTGAGAAACCAGCTAAAAAGATATTTTGAACACCAGGTGCTAATTCATCTACAATAGATTTAAATTGGGTGTAATTAAAAGTCGTTGACCAACCAAATCCTTTTTTATTACCTTTGAAGGGTTGTAGCGTCAATGAAATTTCTTTACCAGTAGTGCTCAAACTACCTGCATTCACCGCTACAAACGCAATACCTGCTGCGGACGAGTTTGGTGCTGCCAAAATGACCTCTGTAGATTTTTGTTTATACAAAGTCGCATTCAAAATAATGCGGTCTTTGAATAAGCCTAACTCAATGCCTCCTTCTGTGGATTGGGTAAATTCTGGTTTCAAATTCGGATTACCTGCGGTATTCTGAAGCGTGAAACCCGCTAAACCGTTATATGGAAATGCGATATTCGGTCCAAAACCATCCGATGGATTCGGTTTTTCGTAATAATTATCGGTCAAGTAACGGAAATCCGCTTTCGCGCTGCCTGTCAAACCTGTATTGGCACGCAATTTCAAGGTTGAAAGGATATCCGATTCTACTTTCAACGCTTTCAAGGGGTTGATAGTACCTGCTACAGAATAATACACATAACTGTTATTTGCCGCAGGTAAGATAGAATTTCTATCATTCCGAACTGCTAAATCCAAGGTTGCCCAACCTTTATAAGCTGTTGTCAAGTTCGCAAAGAAACCCGCTAAACGATATTGCCATTGCACATAAGTAGGACCATTTGCAACCACCGTAGTCGTATTAGCCGCCAAGTTTCTAAAATTACGCACCGTGACACCGCGACCAATCATATCAAGATCATTGCGATATTGGTCTAAGACTTCATTACCTAAAATCAAGGTTAAATCAAAATCACCTACTTTTTTAGTGGCATCTAATAAGAAAGTCGAGTTTAAAATCCGAGAAGTATTGCGGATGTCGCGGATACCACCCGCACCAGCTGCATTCGTTGCAGCACCACCATTAGAACCAATTTGGTCATAAAAACTTTGGACAGAGGTGAAATAATCCGCACCTACTTTCACCCGCGCTGTTAACCAATCCGTCAATTGATAATTCGCATTGACATTACCATATAAACGATCCACTTGGTCGTTATACAAATTGTTCGCAGTCGTCCAACGAGGATTATCAACAACATCATAATGCATATTCGCACCTGTTGCCGATTGAAAAGGCATTCCTGTTAAATCCCAACTCCGCGGCGTAAACCAAGTGCGGAATAATGGATTTGCCAATTGATTCCCTTGTGGAGACCGTATTGATTTATTTAAAGAATAATTCAAGGAAATCCCAGTCGATAATTTGCTGTTCGTTTGACTTGTTGCATTCAAACCAACGTTATACCGTTTCAAGCGATTCATCGCAATGACACCGCCTTCATCTACATAACCTAAAGACAAGCGATAGGTATTTTTGTCATTACCTCCTTGAAAACTCAAATTGTGCTGTTGATTGTTCCCAATTTGGAACAAATCACTAACATTGTTCGGAAATGGATTCAACAAGGTTGAATCCCCTAAACCGACCAAATTCAAACCGCGATAGGCAGCAGGCAAAATCACTTTTCGCCCATCCATTTTCGGACCCCAAGAACCAACACTTGCAGAGTTAAAATTACCAAGTGTGCCTTGTCCATACGTATTTTGATAATCGGGCAATCGGTTGACTTGTTGATTGGAAAAAGCAGCTGTATAAGTAATGGCTTGTTTAGGTTTATTAGCACCTGTTTTCGTTGTAATCAAAACGACTCCATTTGCTGCCCGTGAACCATATAAAGTGGTTGCTGCAGCACCTTTCAATACACTGATGCTTTCGATGTCTTCTTGATTGATGTCAATCGCACGGCTTGAATTGGTTACGCCCGCTTGCAAGGAGCTACCACCACCACTATTGTCAATCGAAACGCCATCGACTACAAATAACGGTTGATTCGACCCTGTAAACGATGTAAAACCGCGTACAATGATACTCGAACTCGAAAATGAACCACCTGAACCACTCAATCGAACGCCCGGCACTTTCGCCGCCAAAGCATTCGTTAAGTTCGTAGTGTGTCCTTGCGTCAATTCTTGCGCTGTCACTTGTGATACGCCGTAACCTAAATTGCTTTTATCTTTTTTGATACCAAAAGCAGTGATAACGGTTTCTGCCAAAGCAGTACCTTCCTCTAAAGAAACATCAATGACATTCGATGCACCGATTTCGATTTCCCGCGTGGTAAAACCAACCGAACTGAAAATCAATGTCTTAGCATCATTCGGAGCATCAAGAACATACTTGCCATCCAAATCAGCCACTGTACCTTTGTTTGTATTTTTGACCATGATACTTGCGCCGACAACGGGTTCACCATTGCCCGCCGTTACAGTACCTGTCAGGGTTCGTTGAGCAAAAGCGACATTGAGCGTCGTAATACTCATCAAGAGAAGCAGAAATTTTTTCATACAACTGAATTTAAACTAAAAAATCAAAAAATATACAATTGAATTCCGTCATAGCAAGCGCAACGACGGTAAATACGATGAAGTATTGCGCACAATGTTTGTCCGAATTAAACAATTCGTTTGAGTTTAAATAAAAAGGTCATTATTTGTGAGTTTGTCAAAACTATGTATCGTAAAATTTTTTCAGATTGCGAAACAAAATTAAAACTTATACTTTAAATGCGAGCATAAAAAGTATTTTTTTTTAAAATATTTTTTATGCTTACTGCTGAATTAGGTTTCGGAAAATTGGAAATTTTCCAAAACCTTTGCGTCGAATAACCGATACAAAGCAAAAGGTCGTCGAGGTTGTAACCCCTCCACAGAATTAAAAAGGTGCGTCGCACCGCAACATGTGTAGAAAAATGGAATTAGAACCCGCGTTTTAGGTGCATCGCACCGTAACATTTAAACCGTTTCTACCAATGTTACGGTGCGACGCACCTTCCAATCGGATTGTCCATCGTTTTTCTACAAATGTTGTGGTGCTACGCACCTTTTTTATTTTGCAAAACCCTTTGAATGCCAATAATCATTCTGTGGGTAGTGGATAGGGTTGTAACCTCGCCGACCTTGATGCGATACGAATAAACTAAGCACGTTCCCGCGTTGCGTGTAAATCTTGTTATTGCTGAGTTACTTCTTCATCTTCTTTCATATTTCATTAATCTTGAAACTGATATTCCACAAAAGCCTTTAATTTCAATTCCTCAATGAGGGGATAACCATTGCGCGGGTCAGTATTTTTCAAAATAATCGTAATCACTTTCTCAATTTCGTGATTTACGCCTTCTGGAAACACTTTTTGACTATGAAAACTCGCTTTAATTACACTCGTTGCCCCTGGTGCAATCGGATTTCTATCCCAATCCAACGTCGTACACGGACAAACATCCATCAATTCGATTTCGATAGGTACGTCGCCTTTATTCGTAAACGGAAAAGAAAATTCTTTCGATTCGCCCAAACGCATCCGACCTAAATCTCGGGTTTTATGTTCAAAAGACATAATTGCCATGCCTTTGACTGCCGCAACCTCTGCTTTGACCGCCACTTCAATCGTTGGTTCGGGTTTAACGATTACTTCCGGTTTAACCGCCGTTTCAACCACTTTTGCAGGAATCGCTACTGCTTTGATAGGCGACGAAGCCGCGCCGCGAGTTGCCAAATCCCCTTCCGCAGCACTAACCACCGCAGGTCGAATCGGCGTGACTTTGGGCATATTTTTAACTTCTTGCTTCGGAACGTCAAGCACAGTACCTGCGGGAGCAAGCACAGTACGCTCTCCCGGCATCGGTGCAAAAGGATTGGATTCCAACACAACCGATTCAGGTTGCAAAGGCGCACTGGTGGCTAATTTTATTTTAGCCGCACTTATTTCGGTCTCATCAAAATCAGGCTGCGTTTTTGCAACTGTTTTATGCAAATCCGCCATTTCATCCTCTTGAGGCGTTCCTGAACGAACACTGAATACCGAAGGTGCGAGGTCACTCTTAGGCATTCCTGGACTCACCGAACCCATTGGTTTAGACTGTGTTATCGTTTTTTGAATTTCAATAGGCACTTTTTTGACTGTAGCCAATGGATATTGAGAAGGGACTACTTCGTCTAATTCCGTTTTTGCAGGCTCTATTAATTTCGCAGTTACATGTGATTTCGCTCTTTTAGATTTTGGTTTCTTGGGAGTCGATTGACCATGTACAAGTACGACGGAGCATAAACAAATTGTAAAACTAATGACGTATTTCATGAGCAAATGTCGTTTTAGCTGTGAGGCAATGGTTAAAAATTATTAAGATTCTGGTATAATTTGACAAAGATAAATAAACTAAATGCAAATAAACGCTTTTTGTAAAAATATTGTTATAAAAATTTAAAAACGAATAGGGCATCGCGGTTGAATAAGTTTCGGAAAATTGGAAATTTTCCGAAACTTATTCAGAGGAATTTGTTTTAAAAAACACTAATCTACAATAAACGTATCGAAAGTCAAACTATCTACAATTGGATAGCCATTTTGCGGATAGGATTGTTTCAAAATAATCGTAACATCTTTTTTCAACAGTTTTTTGTGGTCTTCTGGCTCGGCGCGATTCGAGTTGAACGTGATTTTGACAAAACCTTTTCCACCCGGTTTGATAACCGTTTTCGTCCAATCAATATCGGTGCAATCGCAACCCGAAACCAATTCAATATCCATATCCATATCACCTGTATTCGTAATATTATAGGTGAACGTAGGCTTGTCACCTGTTTTGATATTTCCAAAATGCACTTCTTTGGTATCGAAGCTCAAAACAGGCATCCCCAACTTTGCCTTAGCAGGAACAGTATCTTTTTTGACCGCCGCCGCAGGCGCGGGCGCGGTACCGATGTACATTTCCTCCTTCGGAAATTCAAGGCGCACAGGCTCTTTATAAGGTTCTTTTTTGGGTGCGCCAATGTCTTTTTTAGCGGGTGCAATAGGCACATTGCTAATAATTTTACTTTTCGGAATTTGGGCGCAAGCAACAACAGGCGTTAATAAACAGCCTATAAGTGCAATTCGATAACAATGAATGAAGACTGGTTTCATGCAGATTTTAATTTAAAAAACTTTCCAAAGATACACTTTTTCTTACACAAAAGTCAAATTTTTTTTGCGCAAAGTATTGTTTTAGACGAATTTCTGATAAAAAAGACATATTCGTTTTCAATTTACTTTGTCACAAAAAATGTAAAAGCCGTTATTATAAATAGTTAAAAATTAAAAATAAAAATATAAATAGTTAAATTTATGTTATTTTTTTCAATTTGTTGGTGTGAAAAATTAAAAAATTCGTTCAACTTATCTATCTTTGTCTGACAAATGTTTGGCGACAATTCGCTTTTCAAATTAAAACCAATTGAATCTAACCACCACAGGACACACTGCTAACCATCGTACATAGAGATAAAGTTATTATATTTTTAATTATATTTTTAATAAAACTCTTGTTCTAACTTAAATTCGATTTTAAGATGAAATACATTCAATCAAACTGGATATGTATAGGCTTGCTTTCATGCCTTTTGCCGAGTTGTGCGGAAATTCAAACGCATCGAAATGACCTTCAAACAGCGGCATCCATTGGTGCGGCATGGGAAGCTGTGGGTCCGAGAGCCATTGTATATCAGACGCAAGGCGCGATGGATTACGATCATTTGGTCGCTGTGACGCTTGCCGAAGATGGCACTGTCGAAACCTTTCCGACTTTGGAAGAAGCGACAATGTTGGCAACAGTGGTTCCGACCGTTTTAGAAGGCGGTTTCAAAGTAGATAATCGGGGCAATTTGAGTGGACAGACGGCTTTTTTGAATCTTACCTATGCAGAATACGCTGCGTTGAAGGTTGAGCCGACCGCAGCATTGATTCAATCTTGGATTTTAACCACCAAACCATTTGCGGAGATTTGCGATTGTGGGGCAAAAAGCCGTTTTCAAACCAAAGATTTGAATATTTTGGTGAAAACCAAATTGAAAAGATGTAAAAAATTGAACCTAAAAGATTGATTCAGCAGATACCATTGGAACGCGGATAACGCAGATTGGAGGAATTTGCGCGGATTGAAAAAATCCGTGCAAATCTCCTCAATCTGCGTTATCCGCGTTCCAATTTACCTTAAAATTTGAGTGCGCACAAGGCTTGCTTCACTTCTAATTCCGAACGACCTGCTTTCAACAACTGATATTGTAACACCAATCGTTCTCCATTCAATCGCTCCATTTCGCGGCGATAGATACCGCGTTGATTGTCTTCCAGCACCGCGTATAAACCAGTCTCTATGCCTTCTCGCAACAATTCATATTGTTCATAATACGCATTGAAATTGCTCATTTTCAATGGATTAAGGATTTCCAAATTCGCATGTTTATTCTGTTGCATCACAGCAACATCTTGGACTTGCAGCCCAGATAAACCATACAAAGTCGATAATTGGATAATATCTTGTTGAGCTGCCGTCAATACGGGATTTACGGATGCATGCGGTTTCGATTTTTCTTGCGCAAAACCTAAAACCGCACAGCATAACATCAAAAACATCAAAGTAATTTTTTTCATAACCGATTTTAATAGATAAAAAATTAAAAAAAGATAATTTAATGACAAAATTAAAAAAAAATTCTAATTGGTCTTTTTTTTTCAAAGAAAATTAAAAAAATGGTGCATTTTGCGCCTTCAAAAATTGAAATTAATGCAAAAAACATACTTTGCCTCCGACTTTCATCTCGGCATTGAAGGTCGTTTAACGAGTCTCGAAAGAGAAAAAAAAATAGTGCGCTGGTTGGATAGTATTGCGCCTGACGCGGCGGCGATTTATCTGGTGGGCGACATATTTGATTATTGGTTTGAATATAAACAAGTGATTCCCAAAGGTTATACGCGTTTATTGGGCAAATTAGCGGAATTGCGCGATGCGCAGATTCCGATTTATTTTTTCACGGGTAACCATGATATGTGGATGTTTCACTATTTCGAGGATGAATTGGGGATTCCGATTTATCGCAAACCGATTGTCCGCGAAATCCAAGGCAAAACGTTTTTTATTGGACATGGAGACGGTTTGGGACCCGATGATTATGGTTATAAATTTATCAAATCGGTGTTTAATCACCCCGTGAATCAATGGCTTTTTGCACGCCTACACCCGAATCTCGCTTTAGGATTGATGCGGATGGTATCGGGCAGAAGTCGTTTGCGCCATGATAAGGAGTTAGAAAAACAGTTTTTTGGCGAGGCAGAATGGTTAGTACGGTATGCAGAACGCAAAATATTGACCGTTCCTGCGGATTATTTCATTTTCGGACATCGACATATGCCAATTGATTGGACTTTACAAAATCAAAAAAGCCGTTATATCAATTTGGGTGAATGGTTTGAACGGTGTACGTATGCCGTCTTTGATGGTAATGATATTTCTATACAAGTGTTTGAAAACAAACCTGTTACAATTTATAAAAATAAATTATTTGTAATGAATGGGCATGTAGAGGAACGCACTCACCTTAGTAATAAACCTATCGGTTTAAATCGTTCAATTTAAATCATCGGCAACAACGGTTGGAAGATTTGAAATCTTCCAACCGTTCTATTATATTGATAATCAACACTTCACCTATTCCTTTGTTTTGTTGATATTTTCCCTCGCTAAAAAAAAATGTCACAAACTTATCAAAAGGATGTTATAGGCGACGAAACTTGATGGGAAATGTAACCTCATCCTTGTATTCATACCAAATCGATGGGGTGCATTTTTTACAAATATTCTTTACCTTTGTCTCACGGATGGGCAAAACAACATTTTATTTCGAGACCCGACTGTTTGGGAATTGCCTGTCAATACGATTTATGAAATCGATTTTGCAACCTATCCCAAAGGCGATTATACGTTATAATTGCACTCCTTTACGGGCGCGATTACAAAACGGTCGATTACATTGAAATAAAACTTTTTTTCCAAAAATAAAACAAATAGGGCAGTTGCTTCACCAAGCAACTGCCCTATTTGTTTTATTTTTCCATGTAAGTATATTGTTTTAAAGCAAAACATATGGATTTCTATATGTTTTACCTGTTTTTGAAAGATACTATTTATTCTGCATTTCACCCGAAAACCCTATATTATTTGACCTTTCAAAACAGGGGAAGAATACTATTTTAATTTTTTTTAAAAAATCTTAAAAAAAAGTTAAAAAAAATTTGGACATATATAGGTATCTATATACCTTTACATTTATATTCAACATTATTCAACAAAGGTCTTTTACTAACCAATTTTTATACAACGTTAGAAACTTTAAAGTATGAAAAAAAACAAACTCATCATTCGCCCACCAGCGATTGGCATCCTCAAAACGGGTCAGGCTCTATGGCGGAAGCCCGTTTTGAAACCACCTTCATAAGCAAAAGTTATGTTCTATTTCAACATCAGGATCACTAAGTTTTAATTATGAGTTTCATTTAGAAGGACACTCATTTATTCAACATTATTTTTTTTAATTCGAGCGCATCAGAACAAAACGGGCGATTCACAATTTTTTTATAGCAATAAAAATTCATTGTTTAGTTTATGGCGAATAATAACGAACGGAGTAGCTTAATGTCCGTCATCGCGTCTTCATCAGTGGGGACGTTGATTGAATGGTACGACTTTTACATCTTTGGTAGTTTGGCAACTATCATCGCGGCGAAATTTTTCCCAGCAGGGAATGATACGGCTGCCTTGTTATCTACCTTAGCAACTTTTGCGGCGGGTTTCATCGTGCGTCCTTTCGGAGCGTTGTTTTTCGGACGGTTGGGCGACTTGATTGGTCGTAAATACACGTTCTTAGTAACGTTGGTTTTGATGGGTGGTGCAACGTTCTTGATTGGTTGTATTCCAGATTACGCCACAATTGGCTGGTTTGCGCCGATTGCCATTTTGATTTTGCGCTTATTGCAAGGTTTGGCATTGGGCGGTGAGTATGGTGGTGCGGCAACTTACGTCGCAGAACACGCTCCGGCGGGCGAACGCGGTTATTGGACTTCTTGGATTCAAACCACAGCAACGTTAGGTTTATTTGTATCTTTAATGGTCATTATCTTCACCAAAGAAAGTTTGGGTGCTGAAAAATTTGAAGATTGGGGATGGAGATTACCTTTCTTGTTGTCTATCTTATTGGTGGTCGTGTCGATTATCATTCGGATGCGCATGAAAGAATCGCCGATGTTTGCTAAATTGAAAGATGAAGGCAAAGTTTCAACCAATCCTTTGAAAGAATCTTTTGGTAACAAAGCCAACTTCAAAATGGTTTTGTTAGTATTGTTTGGTGCTACGATGGGTCAAGGCGTTGTTTGGTACACAGGTCAATTCTATGCACAATTGTTCTTATTGAATACGTGTAAAGTGGATTCTACGCAAGTCAATACTTGGTTATGTATCGCTTTATTGTTGGGAACGGGTGGATTCGTTCTTTTTGGCTGGTTATCAGACAAAATCGGTCGCAAAGTGATTATGATGTTAGGGATGGCATTGGCTGTGGTTTGTACTAAATCATTGTTCCAACGCATGTATGCTTACGCGTCTCCTGCGCACAAAACAGAAATCACTGAAAAAGCAACCTCCGAAGTGAAAATGTCATTGGCTCCAAAGTCAACGGCAGATTCTTTGAAAGTGACTAAAACGGTTAAATTCTACACAGACGGTACCACCGTAACGGATACGAAAAAAGAAACCATTTTCGCAGATACGGCTTCAGCAGCTGCAAAAGCATTCAAACAACCAAGTCCTGCGAAAGTCGTGAAATTGGGCGAAAGCAACAAATGGCCTATCATCTGGTCAATCGTTTGTTTGGTGGTGTTTGTAACAATGGTTTATGGTCCGATTGCAGCCTTTTTGGTGGAATTGTTCCCTACGAAAATTCGTTATACATCGATGTCATTGCCTTACCACATTGGAAATGGTGTGTTTGGAGGTTTAGTGCCATTGATTGCGACATTAATGTTTGAAGCAACGAAGTTAAACCCTGCGACTCCAAGTGGAGACCCATTTGCAGGTTTGGCTTATCCGATGACGATAGCGATGTTGTGTTTGTTGATTGGAACGTTGGTTTTACCGAAAAACGTCAATCACATGGACGATAATCAAGAAGGTTAGTCGATAAATTGGAACGCGGATGACACAGATGAAGCGGATTTGCACGGAGATTTTTGGATCATAAATGTACCAAAATCAAGGTCAAACCCAAAAAATCCGCGCAAATTCACTGCATCCGCGGCTTCCGCGTTCCAATAGTATCCTTTTATTCAAATTATTTTTAAAATTTCAAAAATTGAAATCATATGTTAGGATTATATGAAGGCGCGGTCGGTATGGGTATAGCAGCTGTCTGTGCAGTATTGAATTTCGTGACGATTCCAGCAAATATCAGCAATTTGATAAAAAAAGCGTTAGGCGTTTGTTGGATATTGCTTGCGCCGTATGCAGCCGTCGCATTTGTGCAAGCAGGACTTGCGAAAATGAATGCAAAAGGCGCGACCTCTGCGGTGAATACGCAATGGGTCATCTTAATTAGTATCTTTTTGCCTATCATGGTGGGTTTAGCGATTCACGGGTGGTATAGCGTTAAGGGCGAATACGATACGACTGAAGAATAAAAATATTTTGTTTTGATTTCTATTTGGTTGTGTTTCCTGTTTGCTTGTATAGGGGCGATTTTTTTCTAAAAAAAGACTCCTATACTCGCAAATTTTACATTTTTACAACAAAAGGAGCAAAAGATTTATTTCTTTTGTTCCTTTTGCCGTCTTAACCATCCATTTCATATGATACGAACACCTATTCATAGTCAAAATACGCGTTTAATCGCGTTAGCCGCTTTAGCCTTTGTGCTATTCAACTTTCCATTATTGGATATTTTCCGTCAGCCGATGTTTATTTTTGGGCTTCCTGCCATCTATGTTTATTTATTTGCAGGGTGGTTCGGGATAATCGTCTTGGCGCGGCGGATTGTGGAAGGAAAACGATTGCCGTTTGTGAAGCGCAAAGATTGATTTTGAATCAGGAATGTAAGGTCGGCGAGGTTGCAACCCTATCCATTGCCCGCAGAATGATTATTGGTATTCAAAGGGTTCTGCAAAATAAAAAAGGTGCGTAGCACCACAACATTTGTAGAAAACAATGGATAA
>JAAFJT010000066.1 GCA_013298955.1 Chitinophagales bacterium | reverse complement strand
ATTTAAACGTACATTCGTCAAAGTAAACCAATGAAATTTTACATTTATTGCCTAAGTGTTTTTATGGTGGTTAGCTGCACGTCCAAGCCTGAAAAGGGGACGGAGACATCCACAACCGCTGCCGCTACGACTGCGCCTGCCGCAACGACAACCGCGCCTGCCGCAGCAACAACCGCGCCCGCCGCAGCAACAACCGCGCCCGCCGCAACGACTGCTGCGCCCGTTGCAACAGCAGCCGCGCCCGTTGCAACAACCGCCGCTGTAAGTGCAAATTGCCAACGCAAAGGGACGGTTATTGCCAAATTTGAACAAAACAATGCGCTTATTGAACGGTTGCAAAACGACAAAAAAACGCTTCAATGGTTGAAAATCACCCCGAAAGCGGGCGGTTGCATCATCGTGGACAGTATTTTAACCGATGACCAACGGGATGAAGCCCGTTTAGAGGATTGGGATCAAGATGGTTTCAAAGACCTGATTCAAGACTCCAAATGGTATTACTCAGTAGCTTTATTCAACCCTAAAACCAATGATTTCCGTCGGATTGAAGGTGCTTTTCAGGGAAAACAGTCGGATTATGACAAAGCAAGAGGTTTGAAATCCCAATACATGTCCGACAAAAGGGGTGGTACGTATGAATTGTACAAAATCATTGATTTGAAAAAGATCTTGTACAGCCAAATCAACGTCGAAGAAGGCGATGACGAAACCCCGACCATCGAAGTGGTGAACAAAAAAGGAACCACCGTAGCATCGGAAACCCGAACCGTTATCAAGACCGACCCTTCGCTCCTTGCAGCAGCGAAACAGGGCGATGAGAAACTGAAAGCGGCTATTAAAGCGTATTGGAAAAAGAATGAAGCGGTGTTTCTACCGAAATAGGGGCGTTTGGTTATTCCGCCTTGTTATTCCGTAGGAATCTCTGGTACCGCGCAACGATAAAGTGCGGTACCAACGGCGCAGGCGCGATTTTGGCGACTTTTTTCGCAGGTGTTGCGGGCGCAGGCGTATCCACAGGTTTGCCATCTTTGTCTGCCTATTTCGAGTGATTTTCTTTTTTCACAAACTTTAATTCGAGGACAATCTCGTGTTTAAATATATCGGTAGCAGTGGAAAAATGGCAAGTCAAATCAGAAACGTCGTCAAGGTTGCCCTCGACGACGTTTCTATTCTTTGAAATCTGAATTTTTGCTTATTTCTGCACGGGTGCAATCGGCACATCAGGCGCAGCCGCAGGCAAGCCATACGGTTTCAAAAGGGCTTCCCATTGCGCAATCATCGCTGCATTTTTGGTACTCCGCGCCAATTGAATTAAATCATCTTTGGTGCGTTTATCCATCATTTCCTCTTGTGTATAGCCGTTTTGCTTGATATTCGGAGGCATGGAAGCGTAAAAATGCAGGTTATCCGCCAAACTTTGGGCTAAAATCGCTCCATGTTTGGTGGCTTTGTCGAATGCGCCTGCTTCAATATACATTTGAACAAATGTTAATATCTGTCCGTCATATGGGAAATTCATATTCGGGAAGGATTCAAAAAATTTGTCTAATAATTGAATCGCTTGTTCTTTTTTGCCTTTCCGCAACATATCAGAAGCCGCACGCATGATGACAAATTGTGTTGTTTGAACACTTGGGCGGTAACTTCTATCAATAAAGGCTTTTCGTTTATCGAAATTACCCCATTTGAATTTCTTGGTTACTTTTTCCAAAATCTTGTCGTCTGCAACGCGTCCTGCCGCAATAATGCCTAAACCGCGTAACATCGGGTCTTCTTTTGGTGACAAAACGGGTACAATCCGAGATGCCAAACCTTCCAATTGCATGTATGGATCCATCCCTTGCATTTTCTCAGGGCGACACGTCACCGCAAAATAAATCGGGCGTTCATTGATGTTGCTGCCAATGATGTCCAATACCGCAATATCGTCTCGTCCAATGAAATTACCACTTAAATTGAAATTGATTTTATCGACGATAGAATCCGTTGCCGCGATTAAACCATTGGCAATCATCTTATTACGGTCAATTGGAATAAATAATTTTTTAGAAGGACCCGCCGATTCAATCTTATTTTGACCATAAGAAACGGGGTGGTCTTCACCCACATATTTCAACCAATCATTTAAAGACATCTCTCCACCATCGTTTAACGGGATTTGTTGACGCTTATCGCCGCGCAAAGCAGCCGATGAAATCGCCAATTTAATCGTTGGAGAAGTATTGACTTTGCGGCGCACTTGGTCGATGTACCAATCAATTTGGATTAAACTCAAGTTGACAACGCGGATGTCGGGGCGAATGCCTTCGACTTCTTGCGCGTACCAAAGTGGGTACGTATCATTGTCACCATATGTGAAAATGATGGCATTTTTTTCACAAGATTCTAAAAAGTTTAATGCGTAATCCCTTGAAGCCGTGTTATGACGGCGGGAATGGTCATCAAAATTTTGCGTTCCCATCAAAATCGGCGCGACTAAAACCGCACCACCCGCCACAACGGACGATACACTTGACGGCATTTTGTCTTTCAAAAAATCATAAATCGCCAATACGCCCATGCCTATCCAAATCGCAAACGTAAAGACCGAACCAACGATGACATAATCGCGTTCACGCGGTTCATTCGGTGGCTGATTCGTATAAACAATAATTCCTATACCAGTGATGATAAACATTGCCAAAAGTCCTAACATATCATTTGGACGACGTTTGTAATGCCAAAATAAGCCCAAAACGCCAAATAGAAAAGGCAACATATAGTATTTATTCCGTCCTGCATCCGCTTTCGTCACCGCAGGCATGTCTTTTTCAGAAGGCAAACCGCGCATTTGGTCAATGAACGGAATCCCAGAAATCCAATGTCCTTTATTATCAGACGGCATGAAACCTTGTTCGCCATTTTGACGACCCGCAAAATTCCAAAAAAAGTATCGCCAATACATCCAATTCAATTGATAACCAAAGAAATAACTCAAATTATCGCCAAAATCGGGTCTGCCATCCGGCAAAGGTTCGCGTTGTCCGAGATTCATCCAATATTTGTAATACGGTTCGCGGTCGCTTTCCCAATGTCCCATACGCGGAAATAATACTTTATCTTCTGGATTAAACGAATAATCCGTCTTGTGATCCACGATTTTATATTCATTGCCTACGCGTCCGTAACGGTCTTCCGAAGTACTCGATTCTGGTTTTCGATTGAATTGAGGACCAAAAAGCAACGGTCTTTCGCCATATTGTTCGCGATTGATGTATGGTAAGAGGCGAGTTGGGTCACTCGGATTGTTCATATTGATAGGCGGATTGGCGTTTGCCCGAATCACCACCATTCCAATCGTTGAAAAACCAATCGCAGAAAGCGCGAAACCAACGACGATATTTTGAATCGTACTATTCGTGCGTTCATGTGCGATTTTAATCCCATAGAAAATCGCCGCGCCTACAATCCCCAACGTAATGATTAAACTTGGGATATTGAAAGGCAAGCCAAACCAGTTGACACAAACGATTTCTAAATTTGCCCATAATTTTGGAATGCCTGTAATGACAAAAGTTTGTAATGCCCAAATCAACATCACACCCACAATGCCCGCACCTGCCATCCCAAAAAACGTTGGTTTTTCGGTTTTTTTGAAATAATAGAACAACGCCAAAGCTGGAAACGTCAATAAACTCAATAAGTGAACCCCTGTCGAAAGGGACGCGGCATAGACTGCCAACATCATCCACCTATCGGCTTGTGGCGTGTCGGGCGCGTTGTACCATTTTATCATCGCCCAAAACGTGAAGGCTGTGAAGCAAGTGGACATCGCATACACCTCTCCTTCCACTGCCGAAAACCAAATCGACGTTGCAAAAGCCGTACACAAGCCCGAAACGATGCCCGCACCTGCCAAAGCCGTATATTGATGCGTATCAGGCTCGTTTTCGCGCCCAACTAAGGCAATTTTGCCCAACATGATGGTCGTCCAACAGACAAACATGGCTGTAAATGCGGTACACGCCCCCGATAAAAGGTTGACTGCAAACGCAATCGCCGCCGGATTTTTGGAAAACATTTTGCCCAACATCGTAAAAATACGCCCAATGAGCAAAAATAAAGGCGCACCGGGTGGATGCACAACTTGTAATTTGTAGCAACCAGAGACAAATTCGCCACAATCCCAGAGACTGCCCGTGCGTTCAACCGAGCAGAAGAACACCGCCATCGTGATAGCAAATACTAACCACCCTACAATGTTGTTTCGTTTTTGAAAAGAGTTCATACTATATTTAGATTTCCGCTAAAAAAACAATTTGCTGTATGTTTTTAAAAATTATTTCCTAAAAAGTTGTTCCTTTGCATCCATTGATGCGTCTATTATTTTAATAGAAAGACGCAAATGTAAGGAAAACCTTTTAAAACAAGTGTCAATCCTATAAAATTAGGTTGCAACATTTTGGCGAAGATTCAAAATAAAAACGAATTTAAATAAAACAAGATACTCCTTTTTTCGTCATTTCGACGGAAAAGAGGGGTCGAAAACGTCTAAATATTTATAACATAACTCACACGTATCGAAAAAGGCAAATGTTCAAAAAAAAAGGAAAAAAAATAGTTCTAAAAGTTTTCTGTTTTCGATAAATAATTCGTTCTTTTGCAAAGTTTTTAGAGCAAACGAATGTCGAACAAACTGAAAATCGGGCAGAGCTTGTGCCAGCCCACACACAGGAAAAAAACAACGTATCGTAAACCCTTAGCCTTTGAGCAAATCGAGAGGAAACATAATAGTTAATGAAATTTTTTAACTTCTTCACGCAGGAATTGGCGATTGACTTAGGTACCGCCAACACGCTCATCATCCAAAACGACGAAATTGTTGTCGATGAGCCTTCGATTGTCGCTATCGACCGCAAAACGGGGCAGACCATTGCAGTCGGTCATAAGGCGATGCAGATGCACGAAAAGACGCATGAAAATATTAAAACCATTCGCCCATTGAAAGATGGGGTGATTGCCGACTTTCAAGCTGCGGAAAGCATGATTGAAGGGTTGATTCGGATGGCGGGTAATAAACGGCGGTTCTTTACGCATATGAAAATGGTGATATGTATTCCTTCGGGTATCACGGAAGTCGAAAAACGCGCGGTGTTTGAGTCGGCTGACCATGTGGACTCGAAAGAGACGTATCTCATTCACGAGCCAATGGCTGCGGCACTTGGCATCGGACTCGACGTAGAGGAGCCGATTGGCAATATGATTATTGACATTGGCGGTGGTACGACCGAGATTGCGGTGATTGCGTTATCAGGCATTGTTTGCGACCAATCTATTCGGATTGCGGGCGATGAATTGACAACGGATATTATGAATTATATGAAACGCCAACATAATATATTAATCGGCGAAAGAACGGCTGAACAAATTAAAATCCATGTTGGTTCGGCATTGCAAGATTTGGAAAATCCACCAGATGATTTCGCTTTAAGTGGGCGCGATTTGATGACGGGGATTCCAAAACAAATTACCGTTTCATATAGCGAAGTGGCGCATGCGATTGACAAATCTATTTCAAAAATTGAAGATGCCGTTTTGAAAGCGTTGGAAACAACACCGCCCGAATTAGCATCCGATATTTACAAAACGGGACTTTACTTGACAGGCGGCGGAGCATTGTTGCGCGGCTTGGACAAACGAATTGCAGCTAAAACGAAATTGCCTGTACACGTAGCGAGTGACCCTTTGCGTGCTGTCGTGCGCGGAACGGGTATCGCTTTGAAAAATACGAATAAGTACTCGTTTTTGATAGACCGTAAACGCGTATAAATAATTGATTATCAATTGTTTGAGTACAAAAAAATCTGTGTAAAAAAAATTTCTTAATCAAAATACTTCCCAAAAGTAGTCTTTTTTGAAGTATTAGAAACGTTGTGGATTGAATCCCGAATTAAATTCGGGGTTTCAATCCACAACGTTTCGGCGCGTGTAACCTTTCTTGTTATGCAGTTTTTGATACGATACGGCTCATTTTTTCTGTTTCTGATTTTGGAAACGTATTCCTTGGTACTGGTTGCGCAGTATAACACGAAGGCGGGAGAGATTTACCAAAGTTCGGCAAACATGTTTGCGGGACTGGTCTATACGCATTTCAATACGTTTAATAAGTATCTCTCCAATCAGAATGATATTGATAGTTTGCAAAAAGAAAATGGGGAATTGCGTCAACAATTGGAAACTTCTAAATATGACAATAGTGCGACACGCGGTATGGTGACTTTTCCAGTCGATACTTCCACGATTCGACCTGATACGGCTCCGCAAAAAGATGTATTATTACAATTTCGATATATTGGTGCGGAAGTCATCAATAATAGTATTGCTCGAGATAATAATTACCTTACGATTAATCGCGGTAAAGCGCATGGCATCAAGTCGGGCATGGGCGTAATCAGTAGTGATGGCGTAGTCGGTGTCGTGAAAAACACGACTGACCATTTTTCACAAGTGATGTCTATTTTGAATAAACAGATGTTGCTCAGTGGGATGGTGAAACGCAATCGCTATTTTGGGACGATTCTCTGGCGCGGTGGTAATCCTCGAATTGTGAATTTGGATAATATCCAAAAACACGCAGATATTCGCAAAGGCGACACTATCGAAACTTCTGGCTATTCTGAAATCTTTCCTGGTGGGATTCGGATTGGGACGGTGGCAAATACCAATCGTTTTTACGAAATAGATGTGGAATTAAGCAATGAAATATCAAAAATTCGCTATGTATATGTCATTGAAAATTTTTTCATTAAAGAATTAAAAGCCTTACAAGAAATACAACAATCGCAACAACGCCTTAATATTCGTTAAAGGCGATTCGGTGGTCTAAATCACAGTTAAATATATGAGTTCTATACTATTACGCAATCTTTTTCGCTTTATTTTTTTAATGTCGTTGCAGATATTAGTGCTGGCAAAAGTGCATATTGGCGGCGCGGAATTTAATTATATTACGATATTTGCGTATCCGTTATTCCTCATGTCGTTGCCGTTGAATACGCCTCCTGTCTTGATGTTGCTCATCGGCTTTTTGACGGGACTGACGTTGGATTCATTTTTTGATTCAATGGGCATGCATGCGGCAACTTGTGTTTTCATGGCGTTTATTCGACGGTGGATGTTGAATGTTTTAGAACCTGCGGGTGGTTATAAAGAAGGCGTAAGCCCGACAAAACGCAATTTCGGATTCCTCTTTTTCGTGAAATATGCATGTTTTTTCATGTTTTTACATACTTTATTTTTCTTCTCAGTGGAAGCCTATACGTTTGTGTATTGGCGGCAAATTTTGGCTAAAACAGCTCCAAGTTTTGGCGTATCTTTCCTTTTTATCATGATATACAGTTTTATCTTCGACCCTGCGGAGTAAATAATATTCGTTTGAAAATCCGACAAAATAGAGCAGTCCAAACACGCTCTTTTGTGTTAGGGCGCGTTTGGAGTTGGCATATTCATTTTAATTGATGGGTTTTAAACCTAATGCAAAATGCTCAACGGATGTCGCCGTCCTTCAATTTCGACGCGCCAACCTATAAGATAACCTTCCTTTTTTTCATTTAAAACCAACATTTCTTGATACTTTATGATTTCACCCGTCTCAATTCATAACAGTTCCCAAAACCTTGTTATATTTGTCGCTGTCAACAAAACCCGTTTTCTTTCTTATGAAAAAATTACAACGCTTCAACCCATCTTTATGGTTGTTCCTATGCTTGATTTCGTTCCATTGCGCAGGTCAAAAAAAAGGTACTTTGGATAAATTGCCTAAAAACCAAATTGTATTTGGTGCAGGTGGCGGTTTCGGCGGTACGGTCAGCGAATTTTGCTTGGCGGATGATGGACAATTATTTGAAAAAACGTCCAAAACCGATTATCAACGACTCAAAACGGTGGATAAAAAAATCGTCAAAGCGCATTTTGCTCGTTTAGATTCGTTGGCATTACAACGCGTTTTGTTCAATCAGCCGGGCGATATTTATTATTATATCACGTTGCGCCGCCCGAAAATGGATGAACACCAAGTGCTTTGGGGCAAAACGGATAGACCTGTCCGTACAGATATTCAACAATTTTATGATTCATTATTAAAATTATTGCCCAAAGGTAAAGGTTTGAATTAGGATTTTTTAGGATTCTGGGGATTTAACTTGACTTTGTGGCAGTTGGTTTTGCGATACAATGGAAACGCGGATGACGCGGATTGAGCGGATTTGCACGGATTTTTTTTGGGGGACTTTACTTGGCTTTGGAGGATGAATTAAAAAAAAATCCGTGCCAATCCGCCGAATCCGTGTCATCCGCGTTTCCATTGTATCGCAAAACCACCCGCCGCAAAATCAAGTTAAATCCCCAAAATCTTAAAAATCCTAATTCAAACCATCTATTATTTTTTTACATTTCAATCATCACTAAAATGAGAAATTCGGCTTTTGTAATCGCCGCGTTGTTGTTAGGGAGCATACAGACAATGGCGCAAAACAAAGAAAAATTGAAAAAACAGGGCAGTATTCCCGTCGAATCGCTTCCTCCGATGCCACGTGCGCAAGCGGGAACGCCCCTTTCCAATAACATTTTTGCAAAATCTTATCATGGCAAAACGGGGGCGCAACCTATCAATCCGACCGTTATTCCCGCAGGTTTTCGGGTGTTGAGCGCGGATAATGGCGTACCGACTTTGATGGAAGGCAGCTTTGCGCAATCCAAATTGCCCGAAACGGCGGATGTGACGGCGCGGAGTTTGGAATATTTGGACGGCTTGAAAAAAGCAATGCGTTTGCAAAATCCAGTCAATGAGTTGGAAGCAACCGACGTGACTACGGACGCATTGGGGCAAACCCATGTTCGGTTTCAACAAAAATACCATCAACTTAAAGTTTGGAATGGTAATGTCGTGGTGCATGAAGTCGGCGGCAAAATCGCTGCGATGAATGGGCGTTGGTTTCCAACCCCTACTTTGACCGATTTAACACCAACCATTTCAGCTACAATGGTTAATACATTAGTAGTAGAAAATATACAAAAAATTAGACCTTTCCAAACCCTTTCCGAAAAAAATAAAAAACTCATTCGCGGCGAACAATTGCGCCCCGAATTGGTGATTTATCATCCCAATCAGGAAGTGAGTGCCGAGAAATTGGCTTGGCATATTACGGCTTATCCGAATGTGATGCATCGTTATGAGTATTTTGTGGATGCCAATACAGGTGCCGTTTTGCATTCGTACAATCATACGTGCGATTTTCATGGCGGTTTGCATGCGGCTCATGGGGAAAAACCCACTGTAAAACCACCTTTGGACGGTGCAACAAATGTAACTTTATTAGATGCGAATGGCGTAACGCGCAATTTGGGGGTTTATGCGGTCACGATTCCGAGAACGGGCGTGAGTGCAGGCGTTTATTTTGCGGATATTTCGCGTCCGATGTATAGTTCGACCCAATCGAGAATGCCTGATGAACCTGTGGGTGCGATTTGGTCATTGAATGCTTTTAATACGTCTCCCAATAGTCAATCGTTTAATTATGACCATATTTATGGCGCAACGGCGGCATCTTTTGCTTCCATTCCGATTGGTGTTTCGGCACATTACAATGCAGGTCAAGCCTATACGTATTACAAAAATACGTTCAATCGAAATTCCATCAATGGAAAAGGTGGAACCGTAATTTCAATGGTCAACGTTACGGAAGACAATGGCGCGGGCATGGATAATGCGTATTGGAACGGAGAAGCGATGTTTTATGGGAATGGTGGACAATATTTTACGCCTTTGGCGAAAGCATTGGATGTTGCAGGACATGAAATCTCGCATGGCGTGGTTCAAAATACCGCAAATTTGGAATATCAAGGCGAAGCGGGCGCGATGAATGAGTCTTTTGCAGACATTTTCGGCGCGATGATAGACCGTGACGATTGGAAAATGGGTGAAGATGTGGTGGTAACGCGGTTTTATCCGACAGGTGCATTGCGCGACCTTTCTAATCCGCACAATGGCGGTACGCGTCTCGGTGATAACGGTTGGCAACCTGCTAATATGACGGAAAAATATAATGGAACGCAAGATAATGGGGGCGTTCACATCAATAGCGGGATTACAAATTATGCTTTTTACTTATTTGCCAATCAAGCGGCGGTTGGAAAAGACAAAGCGGAACAAGTTTTTTACCGTGCTTTGACGACTTATTTGGTGGCGCGTTCCAATTTTAAAGATTTGCGGGCATCCGTAGAGAAATCTTGTGCGGATATGTATCCGGGCAATGCAGCGGTTTTGACGGCGGCGAAAAATGCGTTTGCCCAAGTCGGCATTGTCGGCGGCGGCGATCCGGGTGGCACGACTTATCAACAAGATTTAGCCGTGAATCCGGGCGATGAATTGTTGTTGTATTCGGCTGCGGATAGTTCTAAAATCTATTTATCGGTTCCGGGCGCATCCACTTACACGATTTCCACCACTAAACACATGAGTAAACCAAGCGTTTCGGACAAAGGGGATGAAATTGTTTTCGTCGGAATGGATGGGAAAATTCATTATATCAACATCAATTGGACGACTGGTTCGATTGGGCAAGAGCAAACTTTTAGCAATTGGGGCAGCGATTGGGACAATGTAGTGATTTCAAAAGATGGTTCTAAATTAGCCGCCGTTTCACAATTCTCTGATACATCGATTTATATATATAGCGATAATTTGCAACGTTGGAAAAAAATGAAATTGTACAATCCCACTTATACACAAGGCGTGAGCAATGGAAATGTGCTTTTTGCAGATGCTTTGGACTGGGATCATGAAGGCGAGGAAGTCATGTATGATGCTTACAACAAATTGCAAGGCACTTCAGGACGCGTGATTAGTTATTGGGATATTGGTTTTTTGAAGGCTTGGGATAATGGAATGGCGAATTATGGAACGGGGGGAATTGAAAAACTCTTTTCGTCGCTGCCTGCGAACACGAGTATTGCGAATCCGACCTTTTCTAAAAATTCACCACATATTATCGCTTTTGATTATATTGATAAAAATTATACACCAAGTGATTTGCAAGTTTGGGGGGCGAATATTGAAACAGGCGTTTATGACACCATTTTTGCGAATAATGCTTTGGGTTATCCGAGTTTTTCGAGATTGGACGATAAGGTTTTGTTCAATTTCAAAAATAATGGGGCGTACATTTTAGGACAAAAAACATTGACTGCTAATAAGATACGCGGTCAAGGGCAAGCAACGGTCTTGAAAAGTCCTGCGTATTGGGGCACTTGGTTTGCGAATGGAACGCGGCGTTTGGTGGAAACGCAAGAGATTTCACCTCAAATGAGCGTTCAAGTGTCCCCAAATCCAACTTATGATAAGGCAAATTTGGAGTTTAATTCGACGATTTCGGCAAAAGGTATTGCAACGGTTTATAATTTGATGGGGCAAGCCATCTTGACACGCCCTTTGGAAATTGCGAATGGGGTGAACCAAATCCAAATAGAATTGACGAATCAACCTGCTGGACAATATTTTATTCGGTTAAATTTTGGTGCAAAACAAAATGTATTGAAAATAACGAAATTATAAAATTTTATAGGGTTGTTTTAAACACATAGGGCACATAGGAAGACATAGGACACATAGGGCAATTTTTGCCTCCTATGTGTCCTATGTCCTTCTATGTGTCCTATGTGTCCTATGTCCTTCTATGTGTCCTATGTGTCCTATGTCCTTCTATGTGTCCTATGTGTTTAAAGCAACAAAAAAAGCCTCCTACCCGTAAACGGACAAAAGGCTTCATTAAAAAAACCGATCTAAAACTCAAAACGATATTTTTCAATAACTGAACCAAATTATATTTTTTTAACGGACAGTTATTTAGTATTTTATTGTAAATCGCTTGTTGCGACTTTTTGACAATTCTATCCTCTTTGTATCCACTCGCCGCAGACCCTTGTAATGAGAGACAGGGACTTAAAAAGGCTGCCCCTCAATACATAAAGGTTTTTGAGTATAAGTAA
Source organism: Chitinophagales bacterium (assembly GCA_013298955.1). Taxonomy (GTDB): domain Bacteria; phylum Bacteroidota; class Bacteroidia; order Chitinophagales; family Saprospiraceae; genus JAAFJT01. Next base: position 12,121 of record JAAFJT010000066.1, on the reverse strand, counting down.
ATACATCGGTTTAAAGCGTTTGTCGTTTTTAAGGACAAACAATCGGACACCTTGCGTTGTAACACAAGTGCGTCCTACAATTATATGGACGATGAGGGGGAAATCTTTCGTAATCAGAAAAATCGAAGTCATTGGAATGACGGTTTTTAAGTTCGGTTAAAACTTTCGTTTAGTTCATTCTTCGTGGAGGCTACTTCATGCCCCGTGTTTGTAAGTTCTGACAGATGTATGGTCAATAATAATCACTTGTATAACGTTTGCTCATTTTGTTTGCCTTTTTCAAAAGCGCGTTTTTAGACCTGTTGTTTTCTTTTTCAATGGATTTGTTTTATTTTTACGCATCTATTGGAAAAGGAGTCAATCGCGTGTCTTCATTTATTCGCTTTTGATGTCACAAAGGTATAACAAAAGATTCAGTTTGTCAAAGGCTACAATTAAATTATATATACAACTTTTTAGGTATATTTTTGTAAATATTAAAAAATGCGATAAATTTATATTTTATCCTAATTTTTAATTCACTGATTATCAATTATATAAAATTACATAAAAAAATTAATATATTTTAATATTATTAAAAAAAATATTTATGAAAAAATCATTTTCGAGCATAATTACCATTTTAAAGGTATGGATATGCGTGTGTTGGGTGTCTGGTTGCAATGTCCCAAGTAATCGAAATGGGCTCTTGCCTGCGCAATACAAAGCAGGTGTGACGGATGCGTTTCGGGCATATTGGTTTTCGGGCAAAGGCGAGGTGAATGTGTATGATTTGCATCACGAGCGATACGGGGAAGACCGCAAAGGTTCGGCGGTTTTAGTGTTTGTGACGGAGGAATTTTCTAAATCCAAGCAAGTCAAATTGGATGATGCCGCCAGTTCAGACAAAGTGAATGTATTGAAAATGAATAAGTTATATCATTTCAATACAGGCATTTATGATTATGCGATGATGGAATCGGTTTTTACGCCCACCGATTTGGCGCAAGGGGCGCATTCGTTGAAAGCCACTGTTTCGGTGCAAGATTGGTGTGGGCAGGTTTTTATGCAGTTGAATTTTAAAAATGGCAAATATAAAGTGCAAGAATTGTCGTATTTCGAGAAACCGGGCGATAAATTGACCTCTATGGATGGGGTTTTATTGGAAGATGATATTCTAAATCGCTTGCGGATACAGCCCGAAAGTGTGCCGACAGGAGCGATTCGGTTGATTCCATCTTTATTTTATGTTCGGTTGAAACACCAATCCATGTTGCCTGCGCGGGCGAATATTAGTTTTACAGACGACAAAAAAAAGCAGCGCATTTGTAAAATTGATTACCCAGATTTGAAAAGAACGATGGAAATTTGGTTCGACAAAGATTTTCCATACAAAATACAAGGTTGGCAAGAAAAATCGGAAGAAAAATTGGTTAGTGCAGGCGTTTTGAAAAAATCGTTGGTTACGCCGTATTGGGAAAAAAATGCAGAAAAGTTCCGATATTTAAGAGATTCATTGGGTTTAAAATAAAAAACTTTACTTTTGCGCTTTAAATCAACACATAGGACACATCGGTTTTCGCAGGACACATAGGGGCATTTATTGACTATGCTCATTTCCCAATAAATGCCCCTATATGTCCTATGCAAACCTATATGTCCTATGTGTTACAAAAAAACTAAAATCATGAATTTTGGAGTAATTGTTTTTCCCGGCTCGAATTGCGATGACGATATGATACACGTTTTGGGTTCTGTTATGAAACAAAAGGTGGTTAAAATTTGGCATAAAGATGCGGTGCTGCCGCCGAATTTGGATTGTGTGGTTTTGCCGGGCGGTTTTTCGTTTGGGGATTACCTGCGGTGCGGTGCGATTGCGCGGTTGTCGCCGATTATGCAATCGGTGATTGAGTTTGCGCAAAAAGGCGGTTATGTTTTTGGGATTTGCAACGGTTTTCAAATCCTGTGTGAGGCAGGTTTGTTGCCCGGCGCGTTATTGCGCAATGAAAATCAACTTTTCATTTGTAAAAATATCTATTTAAAACCCAAAACATTAAATTCGCCCTTAACTGCTTCTTTAAAATTAGACCAAGTGCTGAAAGTGCCGATTGCACATGCAGAAGGACGGTATTATGCTGACACTAAAACTTTGTCGCAACTCATTAGTAATCAACAAGTTATATTCACCTATTGTGACGAGGAAGGACGTGCTACTGCGCAAGCGAATCCGAATGGCGCGATGTTTAATATTGCAGGTATTTGTAATGAAAAACGAAATGTTTTTGGAATGATGCCGCATCCTGAGCGGTGTTCCGAAGCGGTTTTGGGCAATACTGATGGGAAATGGATCTTTGAATCCTTGATAAAAAATGCTGTAATGGCGTGTTAAATGATTTTTTTAGCTTATAGAACCCAAGTTGCGCGGTAGGCGGCTTCGCCGCCGAAAAGAATGAGATAGGGACGTGTGTATTTTGTTTTTTTGAATTAGGCTTTGCCCAATTCAAAAAAACAAAATACGCTCAAATCCCCATGTCGCTTCATTATACAAAACTTATATGAAAGATTTCCAACTTCAACTAACCGCCCTTTTTGAATCTTGGGCAGGGGAACGCGCCGAAACCATGACGCGTTTGGCGCAAGCGGGCAGCGACCGCCGTTATTTCCGCATTTCGGCTCCGAATCATACGGCGATTGGCACTTATAACGCTGATATTAAGGAAAATCGAGCTTTTTTTGCCTTTTCCAAACATTTTCACGCGAAAGGTTTGCCAGTTCCTGCGATTTACGCGATTAGCGACGATGAATATTTGTATATTCAAGAAGATTTGGGCGATACTCAACTTTTTTCGTTGTTGCCCAAAGCCGATGAGGTATTTTCGCCCGAACTGCTCGAAATTTTCAAAAAAACGGTCTCGCAACTTGCTCGATTGCAGATTTTGGGGCATGAAGGCTTGGATTACAGTGTTTGTTATCCGCGCGAAGCGTTTGATAAACAAAGTATGTTATGGGATTTGAATTATTTTAAACATTATTTTTTGAAATTAGCCAAAATTCCATTTGATGAACAATTGTTGGAAAATGATTTTCAAAAATTCAGCGATTACCTTTTATTGGCAGACCGCGATTATTTTTTGTTCCGAGATTTCCAATCACGGAATGTTATGATTAAAAATGGCGAACCGTATTTTGTTGATTATCAAGGCGGTAGAAGTGGCGCATTGCAATATGATTTAGCATCGTTGCTGTTTCAAGCGAAAGGCAATATTCCTGCAAAGGTTCAAAATGAAGTGATTGAACATTATTTGACGGTTGCCGAATCCTTGACTTCGATGGATAAACGGTTTTTCATGGAGCAGTTTTATGGATATGTTTTAATTCGATGTTTACAAGCCTTGGGTGCGTATGGTTTTCGGGGGTTGTACGAAAGGCGCGAACACTTTTTGACAAGCATTCCATTTGCCATTAAACAAATTGATAAAGTATTGAAATTGTTACAAATGCCTGTGAAATTGCCCGAATTGATGAAATGTTTGAAATTAATTTCAAAATGTCGGGATTTTGACGGTTTTGATGCTAAAAAATACAGCGATAGTCCTTTAACTGTACATGTGACGAGTTTTTCTTATATTCATACGAGTTATCCAAAAGATACGACTGGGAATGGCGGCGGATTTGTTTTTGATTGTCGGTATTTGCTCAATCCGGGGCGTTACCAAGAATACAAGCATTTGACAGGGCGCGATGAACAAGTGATATTGTTTTTGAAACAAAATTCTGGAATTGATGCTTTTATGGAAAATATATTTGGCATTGTAGATAAAGCAGTTGAAAATTATTTGGAACGTAGTTTTCACCATTTGACTGTTAATTTTGGATGTACAGGGGGACAACATCGCTCGGTCTATTCAGCAGATGCTTTGACCAAACATTTAGTTGCCAAATATGGGGTCAAAGTGGATTTGAAACACATTGAACAAGAACGAAAAGATTGGAAAAATTAAGGAATGAGCGCATTGCTTTTAAAACTAAAAAACAGGAGAGCGTTAGCAAGTATTCAAAAAATTCGAGCGTTAGAGCCTATTGAAAGCCAAGTATAAATTGTGATACAATGGAGGTGCGGATTGCGCAGATTGTCACGAGATGGTGCGGATTTTCTTATTTTGCTCCAAAAAAGTAAAATAAAAAATCCGTACTAATCCCGTGAAAATCCGTACATCCATCACCCCCAACTTCATTGATTCTACCCTATCACGCTGCTTGCGATAAATTGATATTGCCTGTCCGTTTCAATACGCCCCAACCCATCAATTCGCCTTTCAAGGCTTTGATATAAGATTTAAATAAAATTACATACATAATCGGTCGATATACAATTCGTTGTGGAAATAAAAGTAAGATAAGCCATAATTTCCATTTTGATGGATTTACCCAAGTTTTCCATTCAAACAAGGTTTTCCAACGAATCACGCCTTCAAACGTAAACGCTAATAACGCACAAAATAAGTCTATTGCCATGAACACTAAATACAAATTCAACATATCACCGCCGCCACCTGTCAACAATTCGCCTATCAATATCAGGTCTGCCAAAGGCGCGAATAAGGGCAGAAACAATTGAAAAAACAAAATATTCGGCAAGGCAACCAATCCCAAACACCTGTAACGGGGTTGTAATAACGCATCTTTATTTTTCCAAAACGCTTGCATCACCCCAAAACTCCATCGAAACCGTTGTTTTCGGAATTGAGCAAAACTTTCGGGAGCTTCTGTAATCGCTATTGCTGCATTATTTTGTTTCACGCGCCAGCCGTTGCGCAAAATGCGCATCGTCAAATCGCAATCTTCCGCCAATGTGTCGGTCGTAAATCCACCTGCTTCCTGTATTGCCGCCCGCCGAAATCCGCCAATCGCACCCGGAACCACTGTGATACAATTTAATACGTCAAATGCCATGCGGTCAAAATTTTGAGCAGTCGTGTATTCCACCGCTTGCCACCGCGTCAGCGTATTGACTTGGTTGCCCACTTGCACATTGCCCGCCACCGCGCCCACACGGTCTTCATAAAAACCTGCCAACAACTCCGCCAACGCATTCGGCACTAATTGCGTATCGGCATCAATGCCGACGATGAACTCATTTTGCGATTGTGCAATCCCATAATTCAAAGCAGAGGCTTTCCCACCATTGGGTTTGGTAAACACTTTGACGCGCAATGAATCTTTAAAGGCTTCTTTTACAACGTTATACGTATTATCTTTTGAACCATCATCAACGAATAAAATTTCAAAATGGGGATAATTCTGATTCAATAAACTCCGAACACTTTGCACGGCATTCAACTCTTCGCCATACGCAGGTACGATGATGCTCACTGGCGGTTGATAGATTTGAGCTGCTTGGGTTTTTCTAAATGCCTTTTCATCGCGGTATTTTTGAATGCACGCCAACACGCCCACAAACACAATCCGACCAATACTCAACCAAATCGACCAATAAAAAAGGCTTTTCAACCAACTCCCGCCTTGAAAAACAACGCCTGATAACCATTTTTCACCACGTCCCAAAGTCGCTTGTCTGCCCGCCACAATCGGCATGACTTCTTCTTTGGTTTTGCCCAATAAGCCTGCTACGGTTGTAAATTCATATCCTTTATTTCTATAATACGAAATAATTTTTGGCAAAGCCTTTATCGTTGCCGTTCTATCTTTGCCACCTGCGTCATGTAACAATACAATATTGCCCCACCTGCGTTGCCATTCCAATCGAGCCAGAATGGAATCGGTCGTAATGCCCTGTTCCCAATCACGCGGGTCGATGGATTCGCCAACGGACAAATATTGGTGTTTGCGTGCCAATAAAAAAGGCATCAACTCGCCCAACGAATCAGGTTCATTGTTGTAAGAATACGGGGCGCGAAACAAAATCGTACTATGTCCCGTGACGCTTTCAATGGCGCGGCGCGTATAATCCAACTCAATATTGGCGCGAAAACGCGTAATTTGGTTTAAATGTGGGTGTGAAAACGTGTGATTCCCGATTTCATGCCCTTCTTCATAGACACGTTGTACGATTTTCGGATATTCTTTCACCCATTTGCCCAACATAAAAAATGTCGCAGGAACGTTTTCTTTTTTCAAAATCTCCAAAACTTGGGGTGTGAAAGTTGGGTCAGGACCATCATCAAAACTTAAAACAATTTTTTTAGCTTCGGTACTGCCTGTTCGCCGCACCAAATACGCCGATGGCAAAGAATCATATTTTTCATATAAAACTTTATGGCGTTGCACATCATACTCGACCGTTACTTTGCCCTGAGTCGGCTCACTAATCACATCCAACACTTCGCCCTCCCCCATAAAATGAATTTTATCATTTTTGAGTTCCGAGCATAATCGGTCGAACCGGAATCCGGTTGCATCTAAGGCTTTGATACTCAAATCTTTATTGTAAAAAGACCAAAGGCGCGTATCTTCCCCGCCGATATTGGAAAGCGCGACTCCGCACCAAGCGGCATTTTGCGCCAAACGCATCGCATTGAAATGATTGGCAGCATCTGCAAAATAAACATGGTGTTGTTTCCTTTGGTCATCTAAATAATTGAAACTCAACGTACTACTTTCTTTGTTAAACGAAATTTTTGTTTTGGATTCTGCTGCAATCGATACCGCTTGTTGATAACCCACCCGTTCAGGATAGGCAGTTGCGTCGATAGCGGTTTGTTTCCAATCATAACCATCCGTTGGAATGCAAAGAATGGCTTTTTCCGCAGGAATCTTATTGACCAATTGGCGCAAAGCCATTTCAATATGTTTTTCATTCGGAACACCACTTCCAACGATGTTTTCATCGGGCGCGGTCATCGTTTCCACAAAAATATAATCATTGTACAAGACACTGCCTTCCCAAAAAGCATCTTTGGGCGTAATTAATTGAGCAACTTTATAATTTTTACTCAACGCTTGATACAATTCTTTTTGAAAAATCTTTACTTTTTCGGTTTTTTCATTGGGTTGCTCCCAATTCCAACCTTGATATTCGACCAAAACGCCTTGAAAATGATAGGCGCGCAAGACAAAACGCAAACTCGAAATCAACATGGCTCTATTCCCCATATTCATCAAAAGTTGTGCAAAACGCGGATTGTTCGCTGTAATCGTTAAGCGCGGCAATACGGACGTTTTCGGATTTTGCATCAAAATACTATATTGTAGCGTGTCCACACGCACTTGAATACTATCGCCTTCCCCCAAAGGAGCTAATCGCAACCAATTGGGAATCACCATATTAAGTTGACTTACATATTCCCGTAAGGAAGCCGAAGTTTCTTTTCGGTCTCTTTCCAAAAAGGCGGCTCGAACCTGTTTGGAGTAAGGCAATGGAGTCCGCAACGTCAAAGGTGGCAAAGCAGCAGCACTCAATCGTTTGCCAAAACCACCTTGATAAGCGGGCATCCAATTTTGTTTGACCCGCACCCGTGTATTATCAGAGAGGACACTGCCTATCGAATGCTCCACAGGTTCAAAAACGCTCGGTAGGGTAGGTCGATTCGGAAAAACCACCGATAACACAAATACGCCAAAACCAGCAAAAACCATAACCGAAATGGCTCCAAAAATTGCTTTGACCCGCTGCCACCGTTTGGGCGAGAAGGCTGTAAAAACTTGAATATCTTTACTCATCGTTGTTTAATAATTTGTCGAAATACCCCTATTTGTTGGATTTTATGTTACAGTAATGGTCAAAGAAAAAAAATTGATATTTCGCTGTTTTAATTGTTTCCCAGAATGTTTGTTGTCAAAAATTCAAAATGTATTTACAATCGGCTGTCCAGTAGGAAGAAGGGTGTTGTGCTGCGCCATCATAAGGGCGTGCATTCACCGCTTTGACTGCCCACCAAGTCGGCGTAACCGCTATTTTACCCAACTTTTTATTTAAAAAATAAATATCAGATTGGTAACTCAGTGGTACTACTAATTCATAACTAATCACTTGTAATTTTTTGTCTTGAAACCAAGTCGGCGATTCATTACGCCCGTCCGCGACCGAAGTAGAAGTCATTACGGTGAAAGCGGGTTGAATGCTCCAATAACCATAAGTATCGCGTTCAAATCGTTTTTCAAAATATTTGGTGATGCCTAAACCGATTTGAACCACCTTACTGCGCTGCTCATCGCCTATCATCGCGTAGGCTTGCGGCGTAAAACTGATGCCGCGCCAAGTCACTGCATTATAATTAGAAAAAAAATAATCAAACGTATAGCGCAATTCTGCCCTACTTTTGCCAAAATATTGCCATCGACTGGCAGCAATCGAAGTCGTCCACCATTTAGTCAACTCCGTTTGAAACCCAATCACGACATCACGCTTGCTGACCGGGTTTTTATCCAATTGACTGACGCTACTGAGGTAATAGCCTATGGATTTTACCCAAAAACCCGAATGATGCTTCAATGTAACGCTTGGAATCACAGCAAACTGTTGGATACCATAATTCCGACCACTAAAAATAACCTGATCCATATATTGAGTGGCACATTCGAGTTCCCATTGTGGCATAACAGGGCGTGTCACCGAATCAGGAGAGGGTGTTGAAACAGACGGTTTTGGCGATTGTTTTTTGAGTGTATCGGTTTCCACGCCTATATCGGGTGCGGTCGCGGCGGAGATAGGCAGGACACAATACACACAACAACAGATACAAACCAGAAAAAACCATTTTTTTTTGGAAACAATATCTTTCATAGGCTTGTTTTACACATGCAAGCAAACAAGTAAATAAAATTTTAATATATAAATAATTGATTTATAATTAAAAATCATAGAGCAGATTGCTACACGATTACGTAAATAAGGGTGCTAATTTTGAAAATTTAAGTTCCTTGAGGTGGAAACGGTCAAGCAGAAACGCGCTTCCAAATGTAATATGCTGAAAATACGGTTGTACGAATGATTTCAATGGTTTTAACAATGATTCGATTTGCAAAAGTACAGGCTTTTAAGCATATGAAAAATAACGGGCTTTTGGTGTTTTTGCTCATTTGATATAACGTATAATTTTTTTTGCAAAAGATTGGTGTATCACTATTTTATTTATACTAAAAAAACATAATTATCACATGATTAAAAAAATTAATTTATATTTATTCTGGATGTTGCTTTTAAATGCTTGTCAAGGAGATAAAACGCCTCAGCAAGCTCAGTTACCTAAAACAGGCAATCCTCAAATCGACCTTTTGACCGAACAAATCTTTAAAAATCCGAAAAATGCCGCTTTTTATTTTGAACGCGCCCAGCTTTTTCGCAAAAATGCGGCACAAGGGGGGTATGATTACGCGATTGAAGATATGAAATATGCCTTGACGTTGGATTCGACGAACCCAACTTATCATCATTTTTTAGCCGATGTTTTCATGGATTATCGGCAATCACGGGCAGCTTTGAACACAATGATTCGATGTGCGGATTTGCATCCGAATCGGATTCAAACCTTATTAAAATTGGCAGAATTTCAATTAATGTTGCAACAATATCCCGAATCCATGCAAACGACGGATAAAATTTTGAAAATAGACCCACAAAGTTCCGAAGGTTTTTTTATGATGGGTATGAACTTTAAAGAAACAGGCAAAATCGATGAGGCGATTAAAACCATGCAACGTGCCGCCGATTTAAATGGGCAAAATAAAGATGCGTTCATCGAATTAGGACATTTATTTGAACAAAAAAACAATCCAATCGCGTTGAAATATTTTGAAAATGCGTTGACGATTGATTCGTTGGATATTCCTGCATTGATGGCAAAAGCCATCTTTTTACATCAACACAATCGCATTGAAGAAGCATTGAATACGTATAAACAAATTATTCAAATAGATAGACATGATAGAAATGCGTATTTTAATTTAGGCATCCTCTATTTTGAACGCGATTCGATAGAACCTGCCCGACAACATTTCAATATCGTACTCGCAGAAGCCCCGAGTTATGTGCAGACAGATGCCCCGATGGTTTTTAAATCGTATTATTATCGCGGCGCGTGTTTGGAAAAACAAGGGCATAAAGCAGATGCCTTGATAGATTATAAAAAAGCATTGAGCTTGTCGCCAAGTTATGCAGTAGCGAAAGCGGCAGTGGCGCGTTTAGGAACGTTTTGAAACACATAGTTCACATAGGAGGACATAGTTCACATAGGAGAACATAGAAAGCCCTATGAGTTCTATGTCCTCCTACGTGAACTACGTCCTCCTATGTGAACATGTCTTCCTATGTGAAGTGAACATGTCCTCCTATGTGAACATGTCCTCCTATGTGAACTATGTCCTCCTATGTGAACTATGTGTTAAGCAGGTACTACATCATGCCTCATACTTTTCATAACTGCTTCAATATCAACGCCTAAGCCTTTGGCAATCGCCATGCCCAACTTCACATCTGCCCTAAAAAAATGGCATAATTGCCGATTGACAATCAAGTCTTTTTTCTTGCCCGAAATCCCACTCATTGCCCCAACGATGTTGGAAACCAAATTATGGCGGTCATAATCATTCATCGCTTTGTTGAATAATAAACCGGGTTGCGTATAATGGTCATTGTCATTTGCGCCATTGCGGTCATACCAATCGGCTACGGAACTTTGCAAATGCATCGCAGGTTCTTTGTAACTTTGGTCCACCTCAATATCATCAAAACTATTTGGGAAATAATTCGGTGCATCTTCCCCATTGCCATCAACGCGCATCAAGCCATCGCGTTGATAATTCGCCACCATATAAGGACAGCGATTCACTGGAATTTGCTCATAATTTGCCCCCAATCGATAGCGATGCGCATCGGGATAAGACAATAATCTGCCTTGTAACATCTTATCGGGCGAATAGCCAATCCCATCCACCACATGCGCAGGTGCAAAAGCAGATTGCTCCACATCGGCAAAATAATTTTTGGGAATCTGATTCAATTCCAAAACGCCCACATCTATCAATGGAAAATCGCCATGTGGCCAAACTTTTGTCAAGTCAAACGGGTTGAAACGGAATTTTGTAGCTTGGTCTTCCGTCATCACTTGGATTTTGACCGCCCATTTCGGGAAATCTTTTTTATCAATGGCTTCGACCAAATCGCGTTGTGCGAAATCAGCATCTTTGCTTTTCAAATCTGCGGCTTCCCCATCCGTAAAATTTTTAATATCTTGCAAAGTCTTGAAATGGAATTTTACCCAAACCAATTCATTTTCTGCATTAATCATGCTAAACGTATGAGAACCATAGCCATTCATATGACGATAACCCACAGGTGTCCCTCTATCGCTCATCAAAATCATCACTTGATGCAAACTTTCAGGGTTCAAACTCCAATAATCCCACATCATGGTTGGGCTTTTGCAATTCGTGCGCGGGTCTCTTTTTTGCGTGTGGATGAAATCCGAGAATTTTTTAGGGTCTTTGATGAAAAAAACAGGCGTATTATTGCCTACCAAATCCCAATTTCCATCTTCGGTATAAAATTTCACCGCAAACCCCCTTGGGTCTCTTTCGGTATCTGCACTTCCTTTTTCGCCACCGACGGTGGAAAAACGCAAGAAAAGTTTGGTTTGCTTGCCAATTTTGTTGAAAAGTTTCGCCCGCGAATACTTAGAAATGTCATGCGTCACCGTAAAAGTGCCAAAAGCGCCCGCCCCTTTTGCGTGTACCACCCGTTCTGGGATGCGTTCCCGATTGAAATGCGCCATTTTTTCGTGCAGGATGAAATCTTGCAACAATAACGGTCCGCGTGCGCCGATGCTCATTGAGTTTTCATTCTCAACATACGGCTTGCCAGAAGCAGTAGTGAGTTTGTGGCTTTGCTTTTTTTTGTCTTTCATTGTACAATAGATTAGGATGTATGAAATTGATTTTCAATGAGTTAGCACATTGAAACGTTTCAAGAACGCATTTAAAACAAGAAAATATAGAAATTGTTTTGTGAAAATGTGTACCGCCTTAAATGCTTAAAATAAATTCATATTTACTAAAAACGTCTTTCATTAAATCAAAGAGCGCGTCAAAATCGTTGTCTAATGCAAATGAAATACCTTCTGGCTCCAAAACAGTCGCAATAATTTTTTCAATCTGTGGTTTTCGGCAAATTTTATGAAAATCTCGG
>JAAFJT010000065.1 GCA_013298955.1 Chitinophagales bacterium | reverse complement strand
GCATCCTATTTGGAAATTTTTGAAATAGGATGCTTATGATTTTAAGGATTTTAAGGATAAAAATCAGTTGAATATCGCAAATTTCAACTGAAAATATCCTTAAAATCATAAGCATCCTATTTGGAAATTTTTGAAATAGGATGCTTATGATTTTAAGGATTTTAAGGATAAAAATCAGTTGAATATCGCAAATTTCAACTGAAAATATCCTTAAAATCCTTAAAATCCTTAAAATCATAAGCATCCTATTTGGAAATTTTTGAAATAGGATGCTTATGATTTTAAGGATTTTAAGGATAAAAATCAGTTGAATATCGCAAATTTCAACTGAAAATATCCTTAAAATCATAAGCATCCTATTTGGAAAATTTTCAAGGATTGGAAAGATTTTTAAGGATATTTTCAGTTGAATATCGCAAATTTCAACTGAAAATATCCTTAAAATCCTTCCAATCATAAGCATCCTATTTCAAAAATTTCCAATGATTGGAAAGATTTTTAAGGATAAAAATCAGTTGAATATCGCAAATTTCAACTGAAAATATCCTTAAAATCCTTAAAATCATAAGCATCCTATTTCAAAAATTTTCCAAAAATAATTTTTGATAAATCATTAAAAATCAATTACTTACACAGTACTGTCACTTATTATTTATGGTGTGCAAATAATGGGTTTAATGGTTTGAAAATCACCCACTTGGAAGACCATGAAATAAAGTCCAGCAGACAAATGGATGCTACGTACCAATTGTTCACTATTGCCAACGATTGTTTCTGAACTATTTTCAACGATTTTACCGAAGACATCTCGCATATAAACGTGTATGGGTTGTGCCATAACGGTATGCCATTGAACCGAAACATGCAAAGGGGCATCTGATAAAACGGGATTGGGAAAAACCCGAATGAGGCACTTTTCAGCTAAATCATCTCTTAAACCATTGGTAATGATAGCAATCGTTGTATTTTTGGTACAACCATTGGCATCGGTTACCGTCACGATGTATGTATTGGGAGGTAGATTGCGGATAATAGCACTTGTATCCGTTCTTTGCGACCAACTATAACGATAATTGGGCGTGCCGCCTACAACCGCAACAGATGCTGTGCCTGTTGAGCCGCCTACCACAGAAGGAGTCACCGTCGTCGAAAGGCGCAAACTATCGGGTTGCGTGACCCGATAACTACTTGTTTTAGTACAACCATTCGCATCGGTTAAGGTGATAGGGTAATTGCCTGCATTCAAATTTTGACCATTGCCGACTTGCCATCCGTATTGATACGGCACAATACCACCTTGTACACCCAAGCGAATCCGTCCATCATTGCCCCCATAACAACGCACTTGCTGGATGGTATCCATTAAACGAAGGCTATCAGGTTGCCTTAAAACGGTATCCAAAATGGTTTTGCAACCCCGATTATCCGTAATTTCCAAGTGATAATTGCCAATTGTAAGGTTGCGCAACACCGAATCGACGGCTATCGCGCTGCCTGACCAACTATAACGATACGGGGCAGTACCACCCGTAGGCGTTACCGAGAGGCTACCATTGCTTCCTCCATAACAACGAATCGCGGTGCTATTTAAATTGGGCTGCAATACAGCAGGATAATTGGCTACAAAACCTGCAATCCCTGCAATGCCATCCGCTACATAATTGCCTTGAATGGTATAAATGCCACTCACGGCTGTATAAGTCGCTTGTACCTGAGTCAACATCCGATTATCAGGGAGTTTGATTCGGAATTTAAAGGTTTCTCCTGCGGTCATCCCTCTCCCACCCGCTTCAAAACCATAAACCGTGAGGGCAAGATTGGATAAACCCGTCCAAGTCGCAACCCCGCAAAGTTGTTGATTATTGTTGAAAACGCCAATCAACGTGCCTGTGGGCAATGGTTGATTCGCAAGGGTAGGCATAGCCGCAGTTGGTATAATGACGGTTGCATTATCAACCGTAGGCGTTACGCGCCAAGTTGAAGTATCCATCAAACAGGTTTGTGCCTGCGCATAATGGATATAAGAAAGTATAAAAATAAGGGCAATTCTTTTTTTCATTGCTATTCATTTGTGATTGTTTGGTCAATAAGTAGTTAAACTACAATAAGCTATCAACTTAACGTGCGTCAAGTTTTAAACTTGACGCACGTTTTGCATTTAATTTAACCCAACTTAGTTAGGCTAATGTTGTATTATAAAGGTTCCATGATGCGTTTTATGAACCGTCTTGACCGTATAGACATACGAACCAGCAGGTAAATGCGCCGTATCAAAAGTCCAAATTTGAATGGTATCGCGCATCCGTTGTTCGGTATTCAATTGTAAAACATGACCCATGAGGTCTTGCAATTCAATGATTGCGTCTGCGTCATCACTTTCCAATTGAATCGTCAACATGGAACCCACTGGATTCGGATAGGCAAATGCCTTTTCTACCAATGGTAAGGTCGGCATTTCAGGTAAACTGACTTTCGTAAACCGTGAAATATTGTCTGCTGCGTAATGGGCTTGATTCGGATTTTCAAAAGTAACGTTTAATCGCATTGGTAAAGCGATATTGGGTCGCTTTACGTATAATTGATAATTATCATTGACTTTCATTCCTTCTTGTGGGGCAGTTGCAAGGTCGTCGCCTTTAACGGCGATAGCCGTATTTTCGCCGTTCCAAATCGTGCTGCCACAAAGCAAGCCAGTTGCATTGAAAACACCTACTTCATCCCCGATTTGTAATACGTCCTTAAATAAGGTTTGCGTCAGAATAATCGTCGCATCTTCTCCAGTAGGCTGTTTCAAAACGGCAAAATAGCGAGCTGAATTGGGATTTTCAATCGGCTCATCACCCCGTCTATTGACAGGTTGTGATAAAATACCTGCTGTATTAAACTTGACCTTATAGGCTTGATTGATAGCCGCATTCCCAATATTATTGATACTGAGGGAAGGAATCCACGTTTGACCCAAATTATCTTTTGCTAAATCAATTTGAGCAGTGTTACTTGCAAAAACCGTTGGAAACAACATTGGAGTTGTCCTAACATACGGAATAATGCTCCAACCTGCACTAAATGGAATTTGAAGAGCCAATGGGTCAATGCGCCTGCCTGATAGTACAATATCAACCGCCTGTGCCATTTTGATGCGATACCCTTCTCGGACATTCCAATATTGTATGGTGTTGATACCCGTTGACGGAATATAATTACGTCCATCTATGGTTTTCATCAAAATTAATTGATTCGCAATCGGTGCAAGCATGGTTGCCAACGTAGAATCGGTTGGTTGAATGTAAATACCAACCATATTCCAACCCGCCGCCAAACGCAAGGTATCGCCTATTTGCATTGTCAAATTCGTCAATCCACTAATGCCATCTCGAGCGTAATTGCCTTGATGCGTATAAATGCCTGTCATGGGCAAATAAGTCGCATCAACATCATACTGCATCCGCGTAGAAGGACGAAAGACCCGCCATGTAAACCGTTCTGTGAGGGCAAAACCATTTTTGCCTGTGGCTAAATCATTGCCATATGCCGTTACGCTGGTTGCGGCACCATTCCAAACTTGGCGACCTGCGCATTTCAATCGATTGCTATCCGTGTAAAAAACACCTACATAGTCGCCAAGTTGCAAGCCTCCATTCCCTAATTGTACACTTGTATTCAAAGGAACAACTAAGGTGTGGTTTTCCGAAGTTGGGGTAACATCCCAATCTGTATTTAAAACACCTCTAAAAACAGCTGTCAAGGTTCTATTGCTACCTGCTGCGAAAGTATAGACGCGATTGGTGCTTACAGATAGGTTATTTTCAGTCCATTTGTCAAAAACAAATTGTGGTTCTGCCGTTGCGGTCAGGGTTACATTTTGTCCTGCCGCATAAGTACCACTACCAAGGGTCGTACCACACGCCAACGGAAAAACGACCGTATTAATAGTCACACTGGCGGCTTGCGAGAAATTCGCGGTCAAGGTACGGTTGGCTGCCAAATTGAAACTATAAGCCGTATCAGAGGAAACGATACTACCATTTTCAGTCCAATTCAGAAAATTCCAGCCTGTATTAGGTACGGCACGAGCGCGAACACTTTGCCCAGTCGGATAAGTGCCGCCGCCATACACATTACCACCCGCCACAGGATTGGCATTAAGCGATAAAGCATATGTAACAACATTGTTGGTACAAGTCCAATTTGCTGCCCAACCGGCTGCATTAAGACTCACATCTGTTGTAAATCGAATGAACATAGCTCCACTTGTGGCAACTATATCGGCTGGCAAGCTCGTTCCCGAAAATTTACCCAGAAAACGCCCTGCCGCAGACATGCCATCATACACAGCTACGGAATCATAGTCCAACTCTGTGGCAAATTGCGTAAAATGCAAGGTAATTGAGGCGGCAGATACGGGCTGTATCAACCAAGTACAAGTGAGTCCATTGCCATAATTGGCTGAACTACCATCGGTTACAGTGCCACTACACGTATTGTAGGTTGTCAATCCTTGGCATCCATCCATTCTAAAATTCGCAGTCAACCGTCGATTGGCAGTCACTCGAAACCGATAGGTGCTATTGGTGGACAAAATGGTTCCTGTCGAATCAGTCCAATTGGTAAAAACATAGCCTGCATTATCGGTTGCAACCACTGTGGCAGAATCTTGGGCGATATAAGCGCCATCGCCAGAAACCACTCCTGCTGCCATTGGATTAGCAGAAAGCGCAACATTATACAGGGTTCCAGTGACACAACTGTAATTGGCACTCCACCCTTGATTCACTGTATTGGCATCTGTTGTAAAACGAATGAAAAACGCCCCACTTGTAGCGACCAAACGCGGTGGCAAAGTCGTGCCTGAATACGTGCCTAATAATCTCCCCGAAGTAGAAATACCATCATAAATCGTTACATAGTCATAACCAGATTCTGTTGCAAACGCTGTAAACGTTAAAAGCAACTGACTTGGCGGTGTCGTTGGACGAATGAGCCATGTACAAGTCAAATCATTATCATAATTGAGCGCACCACTCCCATCGGTGACGGTTCCTTGACAAGTTGTGAGGGTCGCATTCCCACAAGCTGCTACGGGGCCACCTGTAAAATTAGCTTGAAAAGTCCGATTGGTAGCTGCGTTAAACGTAAAAGTCGCATTCGTTGAGACGATTGTACCATTTTCAGTCCAATTTAAAAAAGTCCAACCTGTATTTGGAATCGCAACTAAGCTGACACTTCGTGCATTTTGAAAAAAACCTGCTCCTGTAACCGAACCCGCCGTAATGGGGTTCACATTTGCTGAAATGGTGTAGCCAGAAACCGCTACTTCCAAATTCGATTCCCAAATACCGCGTCCATAAGTCGCAGCACGCAGTTTTTGAGTGGGATAATAAATTTCTAAATCCCGAACAGGCACACCTGGCATCCCTTGTGTGAAAGCAGTCCATGTAGTACTTGCATTGTTGCGATAATAAACGCCTATATCCGTCCCACAATACATAGAACCATCTGTTCCTAATTGGGTTACAAAGCTACTCACAGGAATCGAAGGAAGTCCTGTACTCCAATTCGTCCAAGTCGAACCGCCATTCGCAGAATACCAAACGGAACTCCCCTGATAAGAAGCTACGCCTACATAGATTTTGTTTTCATCATTGACATTAAAATGAACCGTCAAGATGCCACTCGTAGGCAATCCTGTGAGGGTTGTCCAAGAAGTGCCTCCATTATTGGTTTTGCGGACGGTGCTACTCGTCGCGGCAAGGATACAAAGTGGGTTGGTTTTCGCTACATCCAACGATTTAGTGGCAGTCGTGCCGCCAAAAGCACTAATATCCGTCCAATTGGTACCATAATCAATACTTTTATGCACTTCGGAGCCTGCTGCATAAATCGTAGCAGGAGTCACAGGGTCTTGCAACCAAGGCGTGACCCAAGCCCCATTCGTAACATTCAAAACCGTAGAAAAAGAAGCTCCGCCATTAATGGAACGACGCAAAGAACCATTTTGAACCGAAGCAAAAAGTCGATTATTATTGGTTCGGTCAATAAAACATTGCATCCCATCCCCGCCAAGTACAGCCCGCCATGTAAGCGTATCATTGGTCAGATTCGTTCCATTATCTTGGTGTCCTGAAATAATCAAATTCGGGTCTGTCGTAGAAAGTCCTAAACTATAGATTTGAGCATTAGCTAAATTACTACTCAAATCCGTCCAAGTCGTACCCGAATTAATGCTTTTAAAAACACCTCCGTCATTCGCCACATAAAGGGCAGAAGCTGTATATTCAAAATTATGTATATCTGCATGCACATAAGGTGCGCCCGACCCAGACCATTGTGCGCTACACGTCCAAGTCGTGCCACCATTAATTGATTTCCAAATGTTTACGCCACCAACCATGACTAAATTTTTATCAGTCGGCGAAACGGCAACACTTAATGTGTACCAACCTTGTCCACCCGAATCGGTGCCACTGGCTTGCCAACCCAGTAGATTGGGCGTAGTCGATTGTTGAGTCCAAGTCGTGCCGCCATCAATGGAGCGATACAAACCTTGAAATCCATTATCACTCGCGCTTGCATATAACGCGTACACATAGGAGGAATCATGGGGCGTGACAGCAATGGCTACTCGTTTGGTTGTCCCAGAGGCAGGTAGAGAGGAGACTGTTAGACGCGTCCAAGTTGCACCTGCATCCAAAGACCGCCAAACACCACTCGAACTGCCATAACCACCCGCATAAACAACGGATGGATTATTGGGTTTCCATTCCAAATCCATGATATTCGCGGTTGAAACGGTCGTCCAAGACGTGCCACCATTCGTAGAACGGCGAATGCCGCCATTACCACAAACCAATAATAGTTGGTTGTTGGTTGGATGTACCAAAATTTTCGATAAGTTGTTGTATTGCGAAGTTGTAAAATTCAAACCTGTAACAGCCCATGTATTGCCCCCATCTGTTGATTTGTAAACGCCTGTGGAATACGTATCACTGGCATCCCCATCTCCAGTTGCCAAATACATGATATTGGGGTTAGTGGGGTCAAATGCAACATCGGTTGCTCCTAACACTGCAATTGCATCTGAAATAGCCGTCCAACTCGCGCCAGCATTGGTTGATTTCCAAAGTCCACCTGCGGGAGTACAGGCAAATAAAATATTGCTATTCGTCGGATGAACTCTAACCGTATTCACACGTCCATTACCGCCATAAGAATTAGCCGTTGTGGGCGTGTTGCGCGGTCCGATAAGTCGCCAAGTGGCTGCACGGCTTTGTACTGCATTGGCTTGTTGTGCTAATGCCCGCACATTGCCTTCTTGAATGACCGATAAATCGCCCTGACTTTCGGCTACACGCGGTTCAACGAACTCGGACCAGCGCATAAATTGCATAATGCCTTCTAATTCGCGTTCAAATTTGTCCGATTTGCGCTCAGGACGGCTTGCCTCTTTAAACATTTCACGCATCGCCCGCCCCATTCGACTTTCATTCGCCTGCAAAAAAGCGGCTTTGACATCATTGAAATTAGCATTGGATTGTTTTAAATCTTGCCATGTTTGGGCGGCTGCTTTTTGAGCCACTGCGGTAGATACAGCAATGCCCCAAATGACCGCACTCATCAACAAACGACAAGTGAAGGATAAAAAATGACGTTTCATTTTGGGTTTGTAAATTTTATGATTGAATAACGTAAGTCATTGATAATGATGCTATTGCAAATACAATATGAGCGACTTGTAAAATTACAAGCACCCTATTTTACACTATCGTTTTTTTAGGTAAAAAGTGATATAAAATTATTTTAATGATTTATGATAAGATAATTTGAGCGTAATTATGAATAAAAATTGTAATTTAAAAAAATGATTTTCGTTTGCAAAATTACAACCTTTCGGAATAATATTCATATTTTTTTTTATAAAAATAAATAAAATATATTGATTCAAACAGGGTAAGCGTTGGAAGACGGGGGCGACAGCCTTTTCAGGCTGTAAAAACCGAAGTTTTAAGGATTTTGGAGATAAAAGGTATTTGCATTTGAAAAAATTGCTACTTTTGCGGCAATCTAAGATACATCACCAGATTTTTTCAAACCAATTCATAGACCAATGGTTATCACAGAACCGCAAACGACGCATCAAACAGCGAAGTCTTTGGGATTATTGCCCGAAGAATTTGATAAAATTTGTCAAATTTTGGGCAGAATCCCTAATTTTACAGAACTTTCTATCTTCTCCGTCATGTGGTCGGAGCATTGTTCGTATAAAAATTCGATTACTTATCTTAAAAAATTGCCCCGTTCAGGCGAACGCCTTTTAGTGGGGGCAGGCGAGGAAAATGCGGGATTGGTTGATATTGGGGACGGCTTGGCTTGTGCCTTCAAAATCGAATCACATAACCATCCTTCTGCCTTAGAGCCTTTTCAAGGCGCGGCAACAGGAGTGGGCGGCATTCACCGCGACATCTTTACGATGGGGGCGCGTCCGATTGCTGCGTTGAACTCGTTGCGTTTTGGCAATTTGGATACGGCTCATGCTCGTCGGTTGGTGCGGGGCGTAGTCGCAGGGATTGGGCATTATGGCAATTGCTTTGGCGTGCCGACCGTTGGCGGCGAGACGTATTTTAATGATTGTTATAATCAAAATATTTTGGTTAATGCCATGTCTGCGGGCATTGTGAAAGTGGGCGAAACGGTTTCTGCGGTGGCGGATGGTCCGGGTAATCCTGTATTAATTGTGGGTTCTGCGACGGGCAAAGATGGGATTCATGGAGCAACGTTTGCTTCTTCGGATTTGAATGAGGATTCGATTAAGGATTTGCCTGCGGTGCAGGTGGGAGACCCTTTTCAGGAGAAATTATTATTGGAAGCAACGTTGGAAGCCATTAAAACGGGGGCGATTGTCGGTATGCAGGATATGGGTGCTGCGGGCATCACTTGTTCGACTTCCGAAATGTCGGCAAAAAGTGGTACGGGGATGCGCATCGATTTGAGCAAAGTCCCTGCACGGCAACCGAATATGAAGCCGTTTGAATTGCTTTTATCGGAAAGCCAAGAACGAATGTTGATTGTTTGCAAAAAAGGAGAACAAGCGAAATTGTTTGCTATTTTTGATAAATGGGATTTGGAATGCGCTGAAATTGGGGTTGTAACGGATACGGGTCGATTAGAATTTTTCCATCTTGGCGAAAAAGTGGCAGATGTACCAGCCGAACCCTTGGTTTTGGGGGGCGGTGCGCCCGTTTATCAACGGGAATTTACGCCGCCTGCGTATTTGAAACAAATTGAGGCATTCCGACAAGGTAAGATTCGACAAATGCCGAATGTATTGGCAGAAGCGAAAAAGTTGTGGCAAACGCCGAATATCGCTTCCAAAAAATGGATTTATGAGCAGTACGATTCGATGGTGCGCACGGGTACGATGACGAGTTGTGAACCATCCGATGCGGCATTGGTGCGGGTGCATGGTACGAAAAAAGCCTTGGCGTTGACGGTGGATTGCAATGCGGCTTATGTGCATGCCGACCCGAAAAAAGGGGCGATGATTGCAGTAGCGGAAGCGGCACGGAATATCGTTTGTTCGGGGGGTGAACCTGTTGCGATTACCAATTGTTTAAATTTTGGCAATCCGTATAATCCAGAAGTGTATTGGCAATTCGTGCAAGCCTTAGAAGGCATGGGCGAAGCGTGTCGGATATTGAAAACGCCTGTGACAGGTGGAAATGTGAGTTTTTACAATCATTCGGTGTTGAAAGACAAGACAGAACCTGTTTTTCCAACGCCTACGATTGGAATGTTGGGGCTTTTGGAGGATTATGAAGCGAAAATGACGGCTGATTTCAAAAAAGAAGGGGATTTTATTTACATCATCGGTGAAACGAAAAATGATTTATCGGGTTCGGAGTATTTGAGAACCGTACGCGGCGTGCAATATTCGCCTGCGCCCCATTTCTTGATGGAGGAAGAGTTGATAACACATGATATGATTCGGCGCGTAATTAAACAAAAAACGATTCAATCTGCGCATGATATTTCAGAAGGTGGTTTGTTTGTAGCGTTGATGGAATCGGCAATGTACCGCAATTTAGGGTTTCAAGTCATGCCTTATGGCAATGGGATTCGGGAAGATGCTTGTTTGTTTGGTGAATCTCAAAGTCGGGTGATTGTTTCGGTATCGCCAAGCAAGGTCGAAGCCTTTGAAACAGCGTTAAAAAGTGGCAAATGTCATTTTTTCCGTCGATTGGGGCAAGTAACGAGTGGAAAATGTTCCATTGGGTATGAAGATTATGGACACATTGCAGATTGGAAAAAAACATATGATAATTTACTTGCAGAAAAAATGTCCAATTAAGTGTTCCAATTAAATATACTTTGCGCTGGGTAGTTTTGGATACAATTGGAACGCGGATGACGCGGATTGGGCGAATTTTCACAGATTTTTTTGAAATTCAGTGCAACATTCGTGAAAATTTAAAAAAAAATCCGTGAAAATTCGCCCAATCCGCGTCATCCGTGTTCCCATTGTATCGCAAGATTATCGTGCGTGAAGTATAATTGATAACAACGTTTGGATAGTTTAAAACCATCCAAACGGTATACTAATAATTGATAACAACGTTTGGAGGGTTTTAAACCCTCCAAACGTTACACTTCCTTGAAAATCAATCTTATATTGTTATGAAAAAAATCTTTTTCCTTGCCATCGTTCTCGCCTGTTTCTGTACGATGAGTTGTCAAAATACGTCCAAAGGAGGCTTTACCCTTTCGGGAACGGTCAAAAACGCGGAACAATTGCAAGGTGTTTTTCAAGAGGATATGATGCAATCTATCTTAGAATTAGCCAAAACGCAGTTTGACGCACAAGGCAAATTTTCCATTACGCTCAAAGAGCAGCCCAAAGCAGGGATTTATGGTTTGCATATTGGCAAAAAACAAATGCTTTTCGTTTTCAATGGTACTGAAAAAAAGGTCGAATTGGAAGCGGATTTAAGTACCTTGAAAACGATTGAATATAAAGTCAAAGGTTCAGAGGATACCGAATCGTATCTTCAAATGATGACTTCGGTATTTGCCAAACAAAAAGGCTTGCCAGAAATCAAGCAATTTGTTGAAAATACAAAAAATCCTTTATTGGGAACTTTAGTTTGTTTGTTGACAACTGATTTTTTGCGAAAAGAACACATCGGTTTGCATCAAAATAATATCAAACGGATTGAAGCAGCCTTTCCTAATTCGCAATATGCAAAAGAATACACCGAGTTAGTCCAAAAAATAGAGCAAGCAGACGCGGCACAACAGCCACAAGCGCAAGCATCGAATATTCAAATTGGGTCTATGGCTCCCGATATTCAATTGCCTGACCCTTCTGGGAAAATGTATGCATTATCGGCGTTGAAAGGGAAAATTGTGTTATTAGATTTTTGGGCGAGTTGGTGTGGTCCTTGTCGGAAAGCGAATCCAGAAGTGGTTTCTGCGTATGAACGCTATAAAGATAAAGGTTTTACTGTTTTTAGCGTCTCTTTGGATAAGCAAAAAGAGGCTTGGCAAAATGCGATTAAACAAGATAGGTTGAATTGGGAATATCATGTAAGCGACCTGCGTTTTTGGGATAGTGCGCCTGCGCAAACATATGGCGTACGCGGCATTCCGCAACAATATTTGATTGACCGTGCAGGTAAAATTGCTGCGATTGTGCCTGCTGGTCAATCGGTTGAGCCTTTTTTAAAAAAAATGTTTTAAAAAAAATTATTTCTATTTTAAAACGATGCAAATTATGGCTCTCTGACAAATTTTGTGGAAAGGCACATTTCGGAAAATTTTCAACTTTCCGAAATGTATTTTATATTGATAATCAATGGTTTATCTTGTCGCATCGGTTTCAGAAACCTTCAAGGTTTCCGAAACCTATCAGCAACTTAACGTGCGTCAAGTTTCAAACTTGACGCACGTTTTGCGCGTTGAATTTAGTTCAACTACTTATTTGCTTGATTTTCGATAAAAACTAAGCAAATAAGTCCTTAATTCTTACAATTCCTTCCTTCTTGATTCAAATAACAGCTCCATTTACTTTTTCGCAACGCGTAAAACGCCCATCAATACAACCGCCGTTCCAATCAATTGTAAGATTGTAATGGATTCACCCAAAAAAATATTTGCCATAAAAATCATGGAAACGGGTCCCACAAAACCAATAATCGCTCCATTCGACGCGCCCACTCGTTTGATGCCTTCCGCAATCATAAAAGTTGGAATCACGGTTGAAACGATAGCAATTGCAAAAGCAACCGCATAAACCATCTGATTTTGATGCAATAATTGAAATCCGTTGAGCAGAATAGCGTGTAACAATACAAATACAGTCGCAGCAAGCATCGAATAACACGAAAATAAGATGCTGCCTACCAAAGGAATCATTTGCCCCGCTAAAACATAGTAAATGGAATACGTGACCGCACTCGTAAAAATCAATAAACTGCCCAACCAGATGTTACTTTGTTCCCCTGATTTGAGGTCTGAACCAAAAGCGATGAAAATACCCAAATAGGTTAAAAAAACAGCTATGTATTGATGATTCGTGACTTTTATTTTAAAGAAAAGGACATTTAGCACTAAGACAATAGTGGGAAATGTGTATAAAATGAGTCGTTCCATACCTGCGGACAGGTATTTCAAGCCCATAAAATCGGTCAAACTTCCCAAATAATAACCACAAAATCCTGCTGCAATGGTCATAATCCATTGTTTTTGGGTTAAAAGGACTTGGGTACTCGCTTTTCTTTGAAGCCTGTACGCAATAAAAGCATAAATCGGCATCGAAAAAAGCAGGCGCAAAGCCAACAACGTACTGGCATCTGTGTCATACCGATAGGCAATTTTAACTAAAATGGCTTTTCCCGAAAACAAAATATTGCCAAAAGCTAAAAAGAGGATGCCTATTAAGTACGCCCTGAATACTTTATCAACAACTTTTTTTTCTTGAAACATTATAATTTTTATTAATAAGTTAACACATAGGTCACATAGGGGACATAGAACACATAGAGGCATTCATTGGGACGTGCGCACTTTCCAATGAATGCCTCTATGTGTTCTATGTGTTCTATGTCCCCTATGTGTTCTATGTGTTCTGACCTATGTGTTTCAGAAATGTTGCCAGCCTTGTGCCTTAATTGGATGCACATTGCCACCTTTTGTATGTAACTTAATGGCATCTTTGGCATCGACAATTTCACCTGCAATGTAAATATCGGGCAAGTATTTAATTCTATCAATATCTTTGGGGTCAATTGTAAACAATAATTCGTAATCCTCTCCCCCACTCAAGGCACAGGTTATCGGGTCTAATTTAAATTGAATCGCTTGCATTTGCGCATCAGGATGAATCGGCACACCACTCTCTTCAATAAAAGCACCTACACCCGATTGCCGACAAATATGGTGTAATTCAGAAGCCAATCCATCCGAAATATCCATCATTGCGGTTGGAATCAAGCCATTTTTGTCAAAAGCCTCAATAATATCGCGGCGTGCTTCGGGTTTCAATTGCCGACCGACTAAATACGATTGATTATCTAATTGGGGTTGCAGGGTTGGGTGTTGCAAATAGATTTGTTTTTCGCGTTCCAAAAGTTGTAAACCGAGATAAGCAGCCCCCAAATCGCCTGTAATGCAAATCAAATCGCCCTTTTTTGCCCCATTTCGATACGTTAATTTCTTTGCTTCGCCCTGACCAATCGCGGTAACACTGATAACCAATCCTTTCGGCGAAGAAGTCGTATCGCCACCAATCAAATCCACTTTATATGCCCGACATGCCGCATAAATCCCTGCATACAACTCCTCCAAAGCCTCTACTGAAAAGCGGTTGGAAATGGCTATGGAAACGGTAATTTGTTTGGGAATGGCGTTCATAGCGTAAATATCCGACAAATTGACCGTCACCGCTTTGTAGCCAACATGTTTGAGGGGCGCGTACATGAGGTCAAAATGAATGCCTTCGACCAATAAATCGGTGCTAATAACCGTCTTAAAACCTTGATTATCAATTACGGCGGCATCATCTCCGATACTTTTGAGGGTGGAAGCGTTGTAAGTGGGATTATTTTTAGTCAGATGGTTTATCAAACCAAATTCGCCAAGACTTTGGATTTCAGTACGTTTATTAGACATGAAGCAACCTTTTATGTTGTTTAAACTTGGATTGTTGGATGAAATGGATTCTTTGGATGGTATCACCATCCAAAGAATCCATTTCATTCAACGAATCTAAGTTTTATTTTTTAAATATTTTATCAACCATTTGCAAATTGCCATCCCGCCGAATCGCAATGAAATAAATGCCTTCTGCCCACTGATTCGTCATCAAACGAACCGTCGCAGTCAAAGTTTGAACACTTTTTATCCTGCCTAAACCGTCTAACACCAATAATTCATCATTAGCAGCCAGAGCGTTTTGTAATTCAATATTTAAAACATCTTGTGTCGGATTCGGATAAATCTTTAAACCCAAAATCGATTTGGTTTCATCCGTCCCCACTCGCGTCACCGCAACCACTTTTGAAGTCGAATCCACACAACCTGCCGCAGAAGTCGCAACTACTTGTACCGTATAATTGCCATTTGCCGTATAGGTAAAAGTCGGATTTGCAACATTGGCAGTCGAATTAGTCGGATTGCCAAAACGCCAAACATAGGTACTCGCGCCTGTACTCGTATTCGCAAACGTTGCTGCTCCGCCAACCGTTGTAAAGGTAAAATTGGGTACAGGTTTCGGATTCACCGTTATTTTAATTGCATTAGAATAATTCGTCCCTGCGCCACTCGCTTTCACCCGATAAAACGTCGTAACCGAAGGAGTTGCATTAAACGTTAACGCTCCAACCGTCCCAACATTCGCCCAAGCGACACTATCCGCCGAAGATTGCCATTGTAAGGTATCCGCAGCAGCACCTGCCAAAGTCAAGGTCAATGCGCTGCCGAGACAAATACTTGAAGTTGTTGTTGCAACCGTACCGCCGACGGCTGCTGTCGCAGCAAATACACCCGTATTACCTATTGAAAAAGCTGAAAAAGTCGTCAAACCAGTCACGGTAACATCGGAACCACTTAACGTTGCGGGTGATGTATTCCAAATATTGCTATATTGTCCAACGACTACATTGTTCGGTGTAAAAGCTGTATTGTTCAAATTCAAACCAGTTGGGTCTATCGAAAAAACAGCGGTGACATTACTACCTCCTGCCAAATGTTCGCTAACATTCCATTCTCTTTTTAAAATATTATTTCGATTTGTAGCATTTACAGGCGGATTCGTAACGGTTGTATCCACCCGTACTGAAAATGTATCCACGACTCCACTATTTGCCAACGTAATCGGGTCATAACTCAACTTCGATACGCCTACTGGAAAATTAGCAGCCGTCGCGCCCACTGCTTCCCGTCTTAAAACCCCTGTTCCATTCGTAACAATGTGGCTCAATGCAGAACCACCATTTACATAATGCGATACATTCAAATTATTATTATCTAAAGTCAAACAACCATTCGTTAAAGTCAAAGTCCGTGTACTGATTGGTGTTGCCAAACGCGCACCTGCGGCATTATTCAACTTTAAAATCGTGGTAGAATCCACAAAGGTTAATCGTCCGTTATTCGTCAAAACTTGCTCTGTATTGCCATTCAACGTCACTAACACGCCTGAACCAAAAGTTAAACCCGCATTTGGAGCTACAGTAATATTGCCTCTGACGTTAATACCGCCTGATAAACCCAATGTAATCGCCCCTGCACTTGCCGTTAAATTGCCTGTAACCGTGAATGCGCCTGCACCAACAGACGTACCTGCATAAGCTGGATTCGTTACTTCCACATTTCCATAAGTCCGTCCACTTAACGCAGGAGTAAGCGAAGAACCAGATGTATTAATTTTAAAAGTACTATTTGAATTAAAAATAGTAACCGCATTGGGTGCCGCCAATACAAAAGGATTGGAACCACCATTAAAAACAAAGGTTGAACCATTGTCAAAAAGAACCGAATTAGCTGCGGAAGCACCCGTACCTGCACCAAATGGACTACCCGATGCGCCTGGTCCCATTGTAAACGTCGAACCATTTTTGAAAATAACGGCATTCGCAATCAAACCTTGCAAGCGATGTCCATTGCTACTCGTTGCATTATTGGTCGTAAAATGCAGTCGTCCGCCGATTTCAGCCGTCGCATCCGTTGCAAGATTGATTAAAATCGAACCTGCTGTACTGACCGCACTACTCGAAGCAAACGTAAGCGATGCCAAAGAGTCAATCAACACGTCAACGCCTGCGCCACCCGAAATGCTAATCGTTGTAGCCGTCGTAGCACCCCAAAATTTAACTTTGGTGCTGCCCGCAATTCTTAATTTCACTAAATTAATGGTTGCAGGAAGGTCTGTAATAAGGAGTGTGTCCGTTGCATTCGTGTTTAAAACAACTGAATCGGACATCGTAGGCACCATACCGGTACTCCAATTGGTCGCTGTGGACCAAACGCCGCCTGTTGTCGGACCTGCCCAAGTCGTTTGTGCGGTGCTTTGAATAATGGTAAAAAGGCTTAAAAACAAACATGTAAGGGTACGAATCATGTATTTTATGTCAAATTTAAGATTGGATAATAAATGGATACAAAACTGCTGCAAAAGTAAAAAAGTTGTCGTGTAATTTCTAAAAAATCAACACTATTTTTTCAATGAATTGATTTTCAATTATTTAAAAAAAAATACAAAACGAATTTTTAGAATATATGGGATTTAAAAAAGACAATTCAATGGTTCTAAAACATTCTAAGCTAAAATAGGTTATATCTTTGTGCATTCGCACGAAATGATTAACAATTTTTTTAAACCTTTATGGAAATTTTCAACATGAAAAAAACGCTCAACGCGCTCTTTTTGATGGCAATTTGCTTGACGCAACAAGTGACGGCTCAAAACGCTTTAGGTTGTGATGGTCGCCGCTATTTTTTGGATTTATTTCCCAATTTCACTCAAACCACTGTCGAATATGGCAGAAATATGACTTGGCTTGGTACAGTGGATCCGCTTTACATGGATGTTTTCCAACCACAAGGCGATACCCTGAGCAAACGCCCAGCAATTGTCTTAGCATTTGGCGGTGGTTTCGTGGGAGGAACCCGAGAAACCATGCACGATTTAGCTAAAACCTTTGTCAAAAAAGGTTACGTAACGGTTGCTATCGACTATCGGCTCTATTCGATAGGGATTTTAGGATTTCCAGATTCTGCGAAAATGATCCCTGCTATCTTGCAAGCGATGCAGGACATGAAAGCATCCGTTCGTTTCTTACGCAAAGACGCGGCAACCACGAATACCTTCCGTATCGACCCCAATAATATCATTGCAGGGGGCGTTTCCGCAGGCGCGATTACGGCATTATTGGTAGGCATGTTGGATTCTACGGATGCCATTCCTGCTAATATGCGGGCTGCCATTGCAACACAAGGGGGTTTTGAAGGTAATTCAGGCAATCCGGGCTATCGGTCGGATGTAAAAGGCGTTTTGAACATGTCTGGTGCGCTTTCGCTTCGGAGTTGGTTAGATGCGGGCGACCCTCCTTTTGTCAGTTTTCATGGAACAGCAGATGATGTTGTGCCTTATGGTTACGCGCCGAATGTCTATCGGTTTTATGGATTTGGGAGTGGTGAACTGCATGCGCAAGCCCTACAAGTCGGTATTCCGAGCGTTTTAGTCACGGTTCAAGGCGGCGGACATGGCGATATTTACCTTCCAACAGGTCCCTATGCCGCACAAGCAGCTGTTTTTTACAACAAAGCGACTACCTTTTTGCAACGATTGGTTTGTGGAACAACGCCTTTGGAAACCAATGAGTTACACATTGGTTCCGTGCAAAATGTGCATCCCAATCCAGCCGTTGGCAATCAATTAACCTTTGATTTTACGTTAAAATCAACGATTGCAGATTTGAATTTTGAAATCGTCAATCATTTAGGACAATTGGTTCAAAAAACGAATGGCGGTACTTTTGGCGAAGGCGAAAATCATTATACGTTGAATCTGAATGATTTGCCCAAAGGCATCTATTTTGCGCGTCCGATTGCAGCACAAGGAACGCTTGGTACGTTTAAATTTTTAGTACCCTAATTTTTAAAACAAAAAAAAGCGACACTTTTTTACGTGTATCGCTCCTCAATGCTATCATCAATTATTGAATCCCTACGAATAATGATGTTCATTGCATTTGTTTTATTTTTGTTTTGTAAGTCCTTTGTGAATGCAAAAATAAAGATTCTTTCGGAAAAAAAGTATTTTTGATTCAAAAAAAATATAAAATATTGTATTCAGAAAGGCGTTTCTATGATTTTTAAGGACTTGCGAATTGGAAAATTTTTGAAATAGGATGCTCATGATTTTAAGGATTGTAAGGATATTTTGAGTTATCTATACATCTCCTAAACGATTTGTGAAAATAAACGTGCGTCAAGTTTCAAACTTGACGCACGTTATGCTCGAATGGATTTACAAATCATTTAGGAAATGTATATTGCGTTTTTCAACTAAAAACATCCTTCTAATCGTTGAAATCATCAGCATCCTATTTCAAAAATGCACAGGAGCTTGCTCCGCATTTCAAAACGATGGTTTAGAATATTTATTATTCTCAACCATTAAACTTCAAACAAGCCAGATTATGAATTACAAACTATTGGGAAATAGTGGTTTGCGCGTGAGCGAACTTTGTCTTGGTACGATGACTTTCGGCACGGAATGGGGCTGGGGTTGTGACCATGAAACCAGTCAGAAAATTTTCGATGCGTATGCCAATGCAGGCGGCAATTTCATTGATACTGCCAATCGTTATACAGAAGGGACGAGCGAAAAAATGGTTGGTGAATTTATTAAAACCGACCGTGACCATTTCGTAGTTGCCACCAAATATACGTTGCACGATGGTAAAGGCGACCCGAATTATTGTGGTAATCATCGTAAAAATATGATGCGTTCGGTCGAAAGCAGTTTAAAACGCTTGGATACGGACGTAATTGATGTGTTATGGTTGCACGCATGGGATTTTACGACTCCGATTGAGGAGGTTTTGCGCGGATTGGACGATTTAATTCGGCAGGGCAAAGTCCATTACATTGGCATTTCGGATACGCCCGCATGGATAGTCAGTCGCGCCAATATGATGGCAGAATTGCGCGGCTGGACGGCGTTCATCGGTTTGCAAATCGAATACAGTTTGATTCAGCGCACGCCTGAACGCGATTTATTGCCTATGGCAAAAGCCTTAAATTTAACGGTTACGCCTTGGGGAGCCTTGGGCAGTGGGGTTTTAACAGGCAAATATTTGAAAGGAGAAACAGGACGCGTTCCCGAAAACAACGTCCGCCGCAGTGAACGCAATCAACGCATTGCCAAAGAAGTTGTCCGAATTGCGGACAAATTAGGCATCACGCCTACACAAGTAGCAATTGCTTGGGTTCGACAAGTGACCAAACAAGGGATTGTTCCACTCATTGGTGCGCGAAAATTGGAACAATTGCAAGATTGGCTCAACTGTTTGAACATTGTTTTGCCCGAAAAACAGATGGAACAATTGGATATGGTTAGCAAAATCGAATTAGGTTTCCCACTTGACTTCTTGAATACGGCGAAAGAACACATTTACGGCGGCATCAAAGATAAAATTATTGTATAAACAAAATATAATTTAAAATCATGAACAAAATAACAACGCTCTTTTTTTGCGCCATGCTTTTGGCGTGTCATGGCATGGCACAAGCACCTTTGAAAACGGCAGGTCGCAGCCCCTTGTTTATAACCGACAGTTTAGACCAATACATTGAACGCGGGATGCAAATGTGGCGTGTACCCGGTATGGCAGTTGCCATTATCAAAAATGGGAAAATTGTATATATGAAAGGACACGGCAGGCGATGGGAATGGGGCAGGGAAAAAGTGGATGAAAATACATTATTTATGATTGGTTCTTGCACAAAAGCCTTTACAAGTACCGCATTGGCAATGTTGCAACACGAAAACAAATTGAAATTGGATGACAGAGTGACGCGCTGGATGCCCCAATTCAAACTATACGACGCTGCTGCTACCGAACAAGTGACTATTCGAGATTTGCTATGCCACCGATTGGGTTTGGAAACCTTTCAAGGTGATTTTACGCATTGGGATTCCAATTTGAGCAAAACCGAAATCATGGGTTTATTGGCAAAACACCGTCCAAAATACCCATTTAGAACCACTTGGGGTTATTGCAATGCAGGTTATTTGACCGCAGGCGAGTTGATTCCGACGATTACAGGCAAAAGTTGGGATGATTTTATCCAAGAACGCTTGTTGATTCCTTTGAATATGAAACGCACGTTTACGCATTGCGATTCGATTATCAAAAATGCGAATGCTGCTTTTGGACACACGATTCAAGAATCGCGTTTGGATTCTTTAAATTATCCACAGATTGATAATTTTGGTTCGGCGGCTTCCATGAGTGCTTCCATTTCAGATATGTCGCGGTGGGTGACGATGTTATTGGATAGTGGGCGTTTGGAAGGCAAACAAATCGTTCCAAACGCAGTACTTCAAGAAACATGGCAACCTCAAACGATTATGAATAAGAAAAAAAATAAATTTGTCAATCAAAATTATCAATTATATGGATTAGGCTGGGTCATGGAAGATTATAATGGCAAAGAAATGATATCGCATACGGGTGGAGTCGATGGTTTTTTGACCTCTGTGGTCTTAGTGCCGAGTGAAAAATTAGGAATTGTTGTGTTAACTAATCAAGATAATCAAAATCTTTTTCATCTTTTGAAAAACGAAATTACGGATTATTACATGGGTTTGCCTTTCAGAGACTATAATTATTTGCAATATGATAAATACGCCATCGCCGAAAAAGCAACAACCGATGCGATTATGAAAGAGCGATTGAAATGTGCTGCTGCCATGAAGACGCAACAACCCAGTGCTTTAAAATTTGAGGATTATACGGGCGTTTACACGCATGACATCTATGGAGAAGTGACGATTCGACGGGTGAATGACCGTTTAAAAATGTATTTTTCCAAACATCCCAACTTAATGGGTCATTTGGAATCCCAAGGCAATCATCAGTTTTTGTGTTTTTATTCCAATAAAATATTAGGGATTCATTCTATCCCTTTTCAAATGACAAATGGAAAAATTACAGGTTTCACCTTGAAAGTCAATGATTTTGTGGAAACAGAACCGTATCAGTTTACCAAAAAGTAATAAACAAGGTCGTTGAGGTTACAACCTCAACGACCTTTAAACGACTAATTATCAACAACTTACCTCAATGAATCACGACAAACCGTTTCACGTCTTTCAACAGTCCGTGGCGCATTCGGACGGTGTACGTACCCGTGCGCCAATCCGCGACCTTCACGACGACTAATATTTCCACTGATGGCAGAACCGCATTCGCCCCGTCTGCCGTTTCGACCGTTGGTTGGACAACCGGCGGGTTGGCACTCGGTATCGTCACCCGATTTTGGATATCGCTGCGACGGCTATCATCGGACGCGAGGATGGTAATGCCTACGATGGAAAGGGGCTTAAAAATCAAAATCATCGCTTGCAGTTCCCCTTTTTGGCGGTGATATATCGACTTTTGTTACTTATTCGCAGTTGTCAGTTTATACTCATTACATTTTACCAAACCCAAACAGGATGAGTTGCTTTGGGATTCTCCAAATGGTTGTCCATCAATAGAATAGAAGTATCTTTTTGATATAATATTTTCTTATTCAATTGTCCATTCGTGTAATATTCCCAAATACCCGACCTTTCTCCCTTTTCATAACTGCCTTTACTATCTAATTGCCCATAAGAATCATACTGTAGCCATTCGCCATAATGTGTTTCATCATGGAGAAAGCCATGATGAAAAACAACTCCGTTTTCAAAAAAAGAAAGGTATTCACCATTTCTAATCCCTTTTTTAAAGACAGAAGCAAATTCAATTCGACCTAAGCTATCGTATTCTATCCATAATCCTTCTTTTTTCTGCTCCACAAGCACACCTAATGGTTTGGTACTGCCATCTGGAAATTTTTGTAATTGGATTTCTCCCTTTTCAACTGGCGGATTTGCATGAAAGCAACTCAATACACAAGTCAAAAGAAATAAACAACTTAAAAAGTTACTTATACCTTGCATGATCTTTGACATCTTCTTTATAAAGTTTTTGATAACGGCTATCAACCGTATTTAACATTTTATCCATTTGTGCCGAGAAATTTTTATACTCCATTACTTGACCATTTGCCAAGGCTTTATGTTCAGGTCCTGCATTATTGCCAATTGTATTCAATACTTTTTCATATTTAGGCGTACCAACCGTCAAACTACCATTATTAATACTCGCATCTAATTTATCAAGACCATCTGCGTTTTTATCAGCGTGAACAAATGCTTCGTGCCCCAACGTGTTAGCCGTTTTTTCATTGGTGTAACCTTCTTGGACTTGCAACAATATTGTCACCCCTTTAGAAATATCGGTTTTATTGTCTGCATGCCGCAATTCTTTACCTAACTTTGATACATCATTAGTTTTGTTAGTGTAAACTCTTGTCACGCCGTCACTATATAGCTTATCCGTTCGAAGCAATAACATATCTTTGCTTCGGTCACCATCTTTGGTAAAATTAAAGGTTTTTCCATCCACTTTAATCGCGTCTCCTTTGTGTGCAAAACGAGCTGCAAAACGAAAACCTTCTTTCGTTTCTAAAAATTGACGCAAACCTTTTTGATTTTTGAATTGGCTGGGGTCAATATCTCTCCCATCAAAATCTTTCATCAAAATAGGGTCATTAATTGCGTAGACATAAGCAGACAGTGATGAATATTTATCTGCCAGTGGGTCAATCGCACTCCATCGTGCAATGCTGGGGTCATAAAAGCGTGCGCCATAGTCATTCCAGCCCAGCCCAAAGTCATCATTCAGCTTTTTGCCATTGTATTGGTATTTGTTTGTGCCTGGTGCGCCGTTCCAATTGCCTTCCATATTATTGAGTCCAAACGGATAATAATGGTTCAGTTGTTTGATATCGGCACTCGTTACAATCCCATCATTGTTACTATCGGTGAAGGTCACGCGGGTATTCCCTAAATGGTCGCGCAAAACATATTCTTGCTCATAAACGCCTTGGGTATTCTGGACGACCGCACCTTCGCCATGAGCCACTTGGCATTATAAACCATATTTGCAAGCGTAAATGTTGGAGCCGTCAAACTGGCTCCATGCAGTGCGTAACTATATTGTTGGTCGGTCAATCGATTGCCATGATCGTAGGTAAAGTTTTGCCAAGTGCGCACGTCGCTTGCACCAGCACCTGCAAAATTGCCATGGCTGTCCTGCACCATTCAACGAAAATCTGCCCAATCAGTGTCATTCGCGTTCCAATAGCACCCCAAATGTACAAATTTTTTTAAAACTTTTTGTGCATTTTTTCATAAAAAATACCTTTTGTGGTTTAAAAAAAGGCGTTACATTTGCCCTATAATTAAAAATCAATTTTTTATGCAATATTCACACCTCCACTGCCATACCCAATATTCTTTATTGGATGGGGCAGCGAAAATTTCGGCGATGTTTAAAAAAGCGGCGGCGGATAAAATGCCAGCAATTGCCATTACGGATCATGGTAATATGTTTGGTGTTTTTGAATTTGTTGCGGAAGCGAGCAAACACAATGGAGTCAAACCGATAGTCGGTTGCGAATTTTATATGGTAGAAGACCGTCATAAACGGGCTTTCACCAAAGACCAGAAAGATAAGCGTTTTCATCAACTTTTTTTAGCCAAAAATGCAGAAGGGTATGCCAATTTGACCAAAATGTGTTCGTTAGGATACATTGAAGGGTTGTATGGCAAATATCCGCGCATTGATAAAGAGTTGATTCTCAAATATCATAAAGGGTTGATTGCCACAACTTGCTGTCTTGGCGCGGAAGTGCCTCAAGCGATTTTAATGCACGGGGAGGCGGTTGCGCGAGAGAAATTCAAATGGTGGTTGGATTTGTTTGGAGAAGACTATTATGTAGAGTTGCAACGCCATAAAATTCCAGACCAAATCAAGGTGAATGAAGTATTGCTTCGGTTTGCGAAAGAGTTTGATGTGAAAGTGATTGCGTCGAATGATTCGCATTATGTGGATAGGGCGGACTCGAATGCACATGATATTTTGTTGTGTTTAAATACGGGCGAAAAACAGGCTACGCCTAAAATGGACGATTTCGATGACGGCGCGAGTCAACGCGGCAAGCGATTTGCGTTTTATAATGATGAATTTTATTTCAAAACGACGGCTGAAATGGGTAAAATCTTTCCCGATTTGCCCCAAGCGTTGGATAATACGAATGAAATCGTTGCCAAAATAGAACCATTAAAATTAAAACGCGATATTTTATTGCCCAATTTTGTCATTCCAGAAGGTTTTGTTTCGCAAGATGAATATTTGACGCACTTGACGTATGAAGGCGCGAAAGAACGATACAAAGAACTCACGCCGCAAATTGAGGAACGACTCAATTTTGAATTATTCACCGTTCGGACGATGGGTTTTGCGGGTTACTT